>NZ_JACJUP010000730.1:0-3641 GCF_014748295.1 Planktothrix sp. FACHB-1355
AGTGGCTGGAGTGAATTCAAAATGTTCTACCAAGACAAATTTGTCGAACACTACCATTTTGGATTTGATGACCGCGAACCAAATGAGAAGATTGGCGATCGATTTTGGGGTGCTGGATATTGGGATATAGAAATAGTTCAAGAATGTGTTTATCCTAGTAGCCCTATCCCATCATGGTATAGACACCTGTTTTGTAGTACGCTGAGACAGGTAACTGAAGAAGAAATGCGAATGTCGTTGGCAACGATGTCATCTAAATTCGGGTTTTTAGATGCGACTTTTCGATACTACGGGGCTTATCTTCCAGACAATCAGGAAACACCGCTGGCATACGATCGCGCCGATTCAGATTTTCAGTCAAACCGTGCAGATTTTGAAAGGATTGATGCTGTGTCGCTACCGAAAGAAGCTTTTTATTGGCAGAATGTTCTGCCAGTGCCAAGTAGGGTGTCATAGCAATATCGATGGCTCGATCGCACGTTGTATGGTAAACATCAAATTTTTATATGTCTAGTGTTTGGGAAAAACGATCTATCCTTTTCCCCATCAGTGCAAACATCAAAATTAAACGGGTAGCAGATAAACTTGTAATGGAAACCAAAGAACTAACAACAAAACCTGCCCCTACTGCGTTTTGAATGCAAATGAACTTAAACAGACAGAGCAAAATCCCAGACATTCTGAAAAATCGCGAAGCCGAACTGTTGTCAGAGTGGCTGAAAGAGCAAATGGCAACAGGTATCCGTAAAGACTTGTATAGGGAAAGCGAACTGCGCGAAGAGTGTAAAGAATTCCTCGACTTGTTTGCAGAGGCTGTCCAGCGAGGCAACTTAACCGAGATCCAATCGGCTGAGTGGCGTGGCGTGCGGGATATGCTGGCTGCCATTTCGCGATCGCGCTCTCAGAAAGGCTTCAGCCCAACAGAAACAGCCAGCTTTGTATTTTCCTTTAAGCAGCCCTTGTTCCAGCGCCTGCGTCAGGAACTCCAAGATAACGAAATTCTTGTCGAAGAAATTCTGTCTGCTACCAACCTCTTAGACAAACTGGGTCTGTGGACAACCGAGATTTATCAGAAAAGCCGCGAAGAGGTGATCCTGCGCCAGCAAGAAGAGTTATTGGAACTCTCAACGCCAGTCGTAAAGATGTGGGAAGGCATTTTAGCCTTACCGATCATCGGCACCCTGGACAGCGCCCGCACCCAAATAGTGATGGAATCTCTGTTGGCGAAAATTGTCGAGACGGGTTCGCAAGTTGCCATCATCGATATTACGGGAGTGCCCACAGTCGATACGCTGACGGCCCAGCACTTATTAAAAACAGTAACTGCGGCTCGTTTAATGGGGGCTGATTGTATTATCAGCGGTATTCGCCCTCAAATCGCGCAAACAATAGTCTACTTGGGTGTAGATTTAGCGGATATAACGACTAAGGCGACGCTAGCGGATGCTTTTGCCCTGGCTTTAAAACGATCGGGAATTGCGATCGGACGCTAACAGTCCGCTATTTGAGGAGTAAAAAAGTATTATGGAACGCATCCCCATACTGCAAATGGGCGAATTTCTCCTTGTGACCATTCAAGTAGATATGCACGATCGTCTAGCGATGACTTTACAAGACGACCTGACCAACCGCATCACCCAGACAAACGCTCGCGGTGTACTGATCGATATTTCGGCACTGGAGATCGTGGATTCGTTCATTGGGCGAGTACTGGGAAATATTGCCAAAATGTCCCGCATACTCGATGCCGAAACGGTTGTTGTCGGAATGCAGCCAGCTGTAGCCATCACTCTAGTGGAATTGGGGCTCTCCCTCAAAGGCATTCGCACTGCCTTAAATGTGGAAAAAGGTATGGCTCTCCTGCGAGCATCGTTAGGAGATTCTCTAGGGGGAAACATAAATGGTGATGCAGGGGCATGAAGTTATGGGCATCAACTCCTCCTCAGATATCGTGCTGGTAAGGCAAGCTGTGCGAAAATGGGCTGTAGAATTAGGTTTCAGCCTTGTAGACCAGACTAAGATCGTCACGGCAGCAAGCGAACTGGCACGCAACACGCTCGACTATGGCGGTGGCGGCACCGTTAAACTGGAAGCGCTGCAACAAGAAAGCCGTCGCGGTCTGCGTCTGACTTTTGAAGACTCCGGGCCAGGTATTCCCGATATCGAACTGGCGCTCAAAGACGGCTTTACCACCGGAGGCGGACTCGGTATGGGGTTAAGCGGTTCCAAGCGACTGGTCAACGAATTCGATATCTTTTCCCGTGTGGGAGAAGGCACCCGCATCACTATTACAAAGTGGAAGTAATCAATTATGAGCGATCCCGTCGCCTTGTCGATCCTAGAGTCCAGTCAGGCTGGTGATGCGCGACGGATCGCGATGAGCTTAGCCAGTCGTCTCGGCTTTGACGAAACCGAAAGAGGAAAAGTAGGCATCGTAGTTACCGAGATAGCCAATAACTTGGTTCGCCACGCTAGGGAAGGTCAGCTGCTGCTGCGTTCCCTCACAAAAAATAACATTGTCGGTATCGAAATTTTAGCCCTAGATAAAGGGCCGGGAATGATTGATGTCGGACAGTGCCTGCGGGATGGTTATTCGACGGCAGGCACTCCTGGCAATGGTTTGGGCGCAATTATTCGCCTTTCTGCTTTTTTTGATATTCATTCTGTTCCCAATGTCGGCACGGTTTTATTAAGTCATCTTTGGGCGACGCCTATACCCACCAGCTCACCAAACAGCAATATAGAAATAGGTGTAGTGTGTCTGCCAAAAACAGGTGAGGAGGTTTCCGGTGATGCTTGGGCGATCGAACAATACCAAGATCGCACTCTGCTCCTAGTCTCGGATGGTTTAGGCCACGGCCCTCTGGCAGCCCAAGCGTCTTTAAAAGCGATCGAAATTTTTCGAGAAAATGCCGACAAAAGTCCGGCAGGAATTATAGAAGCCGCTCATCAAGCCCTCAAAAGTACGCGGGGCGCTGCCATAGCGATCGCTCAGCTGGACTTGGCAGAACAAAGCCTTCGTTTTGCAGGGGTGGGAAACATCTCTGGCAGCGTTATTTCTGATTCTGGTCGCTACAGTATGGTTTCCCACAACGGTACGGTCGGACACGAAGTTCGCAAAATCCAAGAGTTTGTCTATCAGTGGCCAAAAGGAGGGCTTTTACTAATGCACTCTGATGGTTTAGGGACACAGTGGCGTTTAGATCGCTATCCTGGTTTAGTAGCGAAACATCCCAGTTCGATCGCCGGAGTTTTGTACCGCGATTTCAACCGGGGACGCGACGATGTAACAGTCCTAATCGCCAAAGAGAATTAAATTAATTTTAAATTTCAAATTTTAGATTGGAAATTTAATTTTTTAATTGAAACCTAAAACCCTAAATCTCACATCTATCCCGGCAATGACTACTCTCCTAACTATAGAAATACGCTCCGAACAAGATGTGGTAATGTCACGTCAGCTAGCGCGAGAAATTGCACAAGCTTTGGGATTTGACTCCCAAGATCAGACGCGCATTGCCACCGCAGTATCTGAAATTGCCCGCAACTGTTTTCAATACGCCAAAGGCGGAAAGGTTGAATTTTGGGTGGAGGGTCATGCGCCTCCAATAGCTGCGTCTTTTCAATATAGTTCTGAGGCA
>NZ_JACJUP010000731.1:0-3579 GCF_014748295.1 Planktothrix sp. FACHB-1355
CGAATTTGGCTTCTAGCTTTTGCTGGATGCGATCGCGAGTTGACTCCAAAAATTCCAATGGACTTTTCATCAAAATTTCCCTTGCCAGCTTACATAAAAAGCTTTTTTAGTTAGTCTTGATATTTATTTTGCTCTAGTATATCGGAAGATATTTACATATCTAATCAAAATTTAATTATTTTCAATTTGCTATAATTAAGTCCAAAATAACTATATTAACAAAACTGCTGACAGCAATCGGGGTGTAAGCAAATTATTATTAAACTGGAAGCAGTAGATCGTGCAAATAAGTTGGTACTTTGAAATTAGATGACATCAGCGCTTCTGAACAACCGCTACCGTATTATTCGGGCGCTAGGAAAAGGTGGTTTTGGCGAAACCTTTCTGGCGGAAGACTCCCATATGCCTTCCCGTCGTCTTTGTGTAATCAAGCAGCTCAAACCCGTCGCCAACAACCCCCAGGTTTACGAACTGGTGAAGGAGCGATTTCAGCGGGAAGCGGCTATTTTGGAGCAACTGGGGGAGGGACACGAGCAAATTCCTAAGTTGTACGCTTACTTTGCGGAAGCAGGAGAATTTTATTTAGTTCAGGAGTGGATTGAAGGAGTTCCCCTCAATCAAAAGATCAAAGAGGAAGGAGTGCTGAGCGAAAGTGTCGTGAAGGAAATCCTATTAAATATTTTACCAGTTATCGATTATATTCACAACAGAGGTATCATCCATCGCGATCTCAAACCTGCCAATATCATTCTGCGACAAAAGGATGGCAAACCAGTTTTAATTGATTTCGGGATTGCGAAAGAAACGATGTGTGCTGGGTTGGATTCTTTAGGGGAAGTTACTAGCTCTATTGCAGTCGGTACAATCGGTTATATGCCACCTGAGCAAGCAGCGGGTAAACCTGTCTACGGTAGCGATATCTACAGTTTGGGGATGACTGCTATTTATTTGTTGATTGGTAAGCGTCCCCAAGATTTAAAGACAAATCTTAAAACAGGTGAAACTATTTTTAATGACAGCGATCGACAGATTAGTTCCAGTTTAGCAGAAGTGTTAGAGCGAGCGGTGCGATCGCATCCTCAAGAGCGCTATCCCACTGCGAGAGAAATGCTCTTGGCTTTGCATCCTGTCGATCGCCTGCTACCCCAATCACAAACTACTCAGCCTGCACCTATTCTACCACCATTGCAGGCAAAAGTATACAGTCAATCCGAGGCAGAAACAGTTACACTTCCCGGTACAGTTCCCAAGACATCCACACCCAAAGTAACCTATAGCCGACAAGAACATCGCAATCGTCAGATTTTACTCAACAAAGTCAAAAATTACTGGATAAAAGGCGTTCTGGAAAGTTCGCTGCACGGTAAAGCGCTGATTGAATTGGGTTTGGAAAAACGCCTTGATGCAGTCGATCGCCCTTGGGGTATGCTATGGGAAACGCCGTCACAAACCAGGCAAATTTTACCACCAAAAAGCAAAGTTATCCAGCAATTTGACCAATTGGGAGAAGGTCGATCGCTCCTCATTTTAGGCGAACCGGGTAGCGGCAAAACAACCACACTTTTGGAACTCGCTCGCGATTTAATTAATCGTGCCGAACAAGATCTCGATCATCCCATTCCCGTCTTATTTAATTTATCATCTTGGTCGCAAGAAAAGCAAGGTTTAACAAAGGGAAACTGTGTAGCTTCCTTCGCCAATTGGTTAGTGCGGGAAATGAATATAAAATATCAAGTTTCCCAACCAATCGGTAAAGCTTGGGTGAAAGATCGGCAGTTAATGCTAATGTTGGATGGTTTGGATGAAGTAAGTAGCGATCGCCGCGATTTGTGCGTCCAAGCAATTAATGAATTTATGCAATCACACGGACAAACAGAAATCGTAGTTTGCTCTCGCATCCAAGATTACGAAGCACTTTCCTATCGCCTGCGCTGTCAGGGTGCCATTTTCATTCAACCCCTGACTCTGGCACAAATCCATCAATATTTAGCTGCTGCGGGTGAAGATTTAACAGCAGTAAATACGGCACTTGCAGCGGATACGAAGTTGCAAGAATTAGCGCGATCGCCTTTAATGTTGAACATTATCACCCTCGCTTATCGGGGAATGTCAATCACCGAATTACCCAGCATGAATTTGGAAGAACGCCGCCAACATTTGTTCGATAATTATATCATCAGAATGTTCGCTCGTCGCCACAACGATCGTCAATATTCCCAAGCCCAAGCGATGCAGTGGTTAACTTGGTTAGCGCAAAGAATGTCAGAGGAATCGCAAACAGTATTTTTAATAGAGCGAATGCAAACAAAATGGTTAAAAACCAAATTGCAAAAGCAAATTTATTTAGGCGGATTATTGATACTTTTTGTGATTTTAGGGCTGACAATCGGTCAGTTGCTATTGCCAATTAAGCGAGTAATCTTCTGGCTGATTTTAGTTTCGGTAATTTTTGTGTTAATTTTTGGTATCGATCGCATCACGCCAGTGGAAAATTTGAAATGGTCATGGAAAAACGCGATAAAAACTATTGTTCGCGGCATAATTTTGGGTTTAGTCTCCGGATTTATACTCAAAATACCCTATGAGCTTATATTCAATCCAGAACGCTGGCAAGTTGTGGCGCTGCATTTAAACAATGGCCAACTTCATTCATTAGTTCGCGGTATGGTATTCGGCATGAATATGGGGCTGATTTACGGATTGGTTCGCGCCTTGACTTCTCCCTCGATCGATGAGAGAATAACAATACCCAATCAAGGCATCAGACAATCTCTAAAAAATGCGATCGTCTTCGGGTTGCTGGGATTTTTAGTCTTGGGAATTGCGGCTAATCTATTACATTGGTCGTTCTTTTTTTGGGGAAGTTTCGGATTGTGTTTTGGCATCATAGCAGGAGGAGGAGAAGCCTGCGTTAAGCATTTTATGTTGCGGTTCATCCTCTACTGCAATGGATATATTCCTTGGAATTACGCTCGTTTTTTAGACTGGGCAACCGAGCGCATTTTTTTGCAAAAGGTTGGCGGTGGATATATTTTTATCCACCGATTGCTATTAGAGCATTTCGCCCAAATGCCTTTGGAAAAGGGACTTGGGGATAGAGGCTAGGGAATGGGGAAGTCAAAAGTCAAAAGTCAAAAGTCAAAATTGCTCCTCTTTCCTCTTTCCCCTAACCCCTATCCCCTATACCCTAACCCCTAAACAGGACTTAGCGACGACGAGTAGAGCGCTTATCGCTGTCTTGACGGCGGCGATCGCGCCACTCCATCACCGTCAGGTACAAAACTCCCCCTGAGACTGCCACTAGCAGCACAAAGGCAACTAAAGCCAGAACGTTAAGAGCTGTTGTTTCCACTTTTCTAGAAGCCGTTACGGCCCCAAACTACCATCGAGATAGAGTAGGTAAACAGAACCAATAGGGCAACCCAACCTAGAGAGAGAATATCCATAGCCTTGTGTTAAATCGAATGTGACAAAATGACACCAAGTCTTATCATACTTGGAAGTGATGAGGTTTTACATTGGACGGCTTACAAGCAGAACGGATTGAATCTGTCAAGGCGGGAAGCTTTGCTGCTTTGT
>NZ_JACJUP010000732.1:0-3530 GCF_014748295.1 Planktothrix sp. FACHB-1355
ATGGTGCAGCTTGCGGATTAGTAGCGCTAAACTCTATGCCATCACCAAATTTGATACTACTGGCTGTACTCCCCAAAAATGAGCCGCCTATATTTAATTTGGCATTCTGCCCAAAAATAATCCCATTTGGATTAATCAAAAATAAGTTAGCTGTGCCATTAGCGCGAATCAATCCATCTATATTCGATATCGAATTACCGGTTACCCGGCTGAAAATATTCTGGATCTCGACTGCGTTATTGAAAAATGCCTCACCGCCAGTTGGGATAGAGAACTCCCGAAAGCTATGGAAAAGATTGTTTCCCGCTCGGTTGCCGTCATTTATTGTAAATTTCTGATTATCTAGAGTTGTGACGTTGGTGGATAAAGTGGCATCTGGAACGATTTGCGATCGCACTTCTCTACCCCATCCCAAATAAAGCAGCGCCAAACCACTCGCCAACCACAACTTTAACTTGACTTGAGGACAAAACAGTGCTGGCAGAGATACCTGTGCGTAAGGCGATCGCATTTGCATAGATGAATACCGAACAATTTCAGGATTATATCTCCATCAATAAAATATTCACAATGACGCAACAAATTTTTAATCGTTCTTAAAGATAACAAATAAATAAAAAAGGCAAAAGATGAAGTCAGGAAATTTTCCTTTTACCCTTCTTTCTTTTGCCTTTTGCCTTTTGACTTTTGACTTTTGCCTTACTTAGACTTGATTAGTTACGGAAGTAGGCTGTACGGTATTTGTCGGTGTAGCCCCATTGAGGTGCTGTACCGGATCGGCTACTGGATTGCGTGACTGGATCAGAGCGATCGCACGGCTGACAGTTTCGGGTAAAATCACCACCAAACTACCGGCAGAAGCGGTATCTAAAGCGCTGTTGACAGCTGTTGTCTCATCGAGGATAGCTTCGTAACGGGAATCTGGCTTAGTTTGCTGGATGCCTTTGACAATCAAGGCAGATGCGTCGCCGCGAGGGCGTCCCCGCGTGTCGTCGTCTTCTTTGACGATGATGCGATCGAACATTTCTGCCGCCAGTTTGCCCAACAAAATGAAATCTTCATCGCGGCGATCGCCTGGGCCACCCACTACACCAATCCTCTCACCCGGCCAGTTGCGGACAAAACCGCTCAGCGCCTCGTAGCTGTGGGGATTGTGAGCATAATCCACCAAAGCGTGGAATTTGCCTAAATTAAAGATATTCATCCGTCCCGGCGTTTGGTTGACGGAAGCGCGGAATGTTTTGAGTGCGGTGCGAATTGTCTCGATATCAACTCCTTGCACAAACGCCGCCAAAGCAGCCGCCAGGGCATTGGCAATCATAAACGGCGCACGTCCTGCCATTGTGAGGGGTACGTTTACCGCCTGGTCGATTCGCAGCGTCCAATCTCCCTTCAAAATCGACAAATAGCCGTTTTCGTAAACTGCCGCCACGCCTCCCTTGCCAGTGTGTTCTTTCACCAACTGGTTATCTGGATTCATCGTGAAGTAAGCAACTTGGGCTTTCACCCGCTTGGCCATATTTGCTACCAAGGGGTCGTCTGCATTCAGTATCGCGTAACCTTTAGGCAAAACAGCTTCTGCTACCACACACTTGAGGTCGGCTAATTGCTCTACAGTATCGATATCGCCGATTCCCAGGTGGTCTGCGGCCACATTTAGCACTACGCCGACATCGGAAGCTTCAAAACCCAAGCCGGAACGCAATATCCCACCGCGTGCGGTTTCCAGCACTGCCACTTCCACAGTCGGGTCTTGCAGAATCAACTGAGCGCTTTGCGGGCCGGTATTGTCTCCTTTTTCCACCAGATAATCCCCGATGTAGGTGGCATCGGTGGTCGTGTAGCCCACTGTTAAACCGGCACTCTTATAAATGTGGGCGATCAATCGCGTTGTTGTCGTCTTGCCGTTTGTACCGGTGATTGCCAAAATGGGGATGCGAGAGGGAGTGCCGGGGGGAAACAGCATATCCATCACCGGAGCCGCGACATTCCGCGCAATTCCCCTACTGGGTGCAACGTGCATCCGGAATCCGGGTGCGGCGTTGACTTCGACGATGACGCCATCCACTTCTCTTAACGGTTTGGTGATATCGGGGGTGACGACATCAATGCCGGCGATATCCAAACCGATAATTTTTGCTACCCGTTGCGCGATCCAAACATTTTCCGGGTGGATGTCATCGGTGCGATCGACTGCAATCCCGCCCGTACTGAGGTTTGCCGTAGCCCGCAGGTAACATATTTGACCTTCTGGCAGTACTGTTTCCAGAGTGTAACCTTGCCGTTCCAACAATTGCCAGCTAGTACGGTCTAACGTAATTTTGGTGAGAACGTTTTGGTGTCCTTCGCCCCGATTCGGGTCTTTATTCGTTTCTTCAATTAATTGCTCGATCGTTAATTTGCCATCTCCTACCACATGAGCCGGCACCCGTTCGGCAACCGCTACCACTTTGCCGTTTACCACCAATACCCTGTGGTCTCTACCTTGATAATACCGTTCCACAATCACGGATTTGGAAACTTCTTTAGCGGCATCGTAGGCTTCTTCCGCTTGTTCCCAAGAGGTAATGTTAATGGTTATACCCCTACCGTGATTGCCATCCAGGGGCTTGATTACAATTGGGTAGCCGCCCACATCTTGGATGGCATCTTGCAGATCGTCTAGATAGTTGATGACGGTACCGCGAGGAACAGGTACTCCAGCTTCCCGCAAAATCTGTTTAGTGCTTTCTTTATCAGAAGCTAACTCTACACCTAAAATACTGGTGTTGGAACTCAGAGTTGCTTGCATCCGCTTTTGGTGTATCCCGTAGCCGAATTGCACTAAGGCGCGAGCGCTCAAAGATGCCCAGGGCACTCCCCGTGCTTCTGCTTCTTTGACAATGGTTTCTGTACTCGGCCCTAAAGAGGCATCCGACCACATTTCCTGCAAATCTAACAGGTCTTGTTCTAATTCCTCTTTAGGATATGTGCCGGTTTCTACTATGCTATGACACAGACGCACGGCTGCCCTGGCAGCATAGCGACCTGCTTGTTCGTCTTTATACTCAATAACTACTTGGTAGGTGCCGGGTGTGCTTGTTTCGCGGGTACGACCGAATCCTACTGACATATCTGCCAGTTCTTGGAGTTCGAGGGCTACGTGTTCCACAATATGTCCCATCATTGTGCCTTCTCGAATTCGGCTGAGGAAGCCGCCCTTGCACCCTGGCGAACAAAAATGTTCTTCTAAACTAGGCAGTACTTGTATTAATCCCTCGTAGAAGCCAGGAATCTGATTCGACGGTCGATCGGCAAGCTCTTCTAAATCGAGGCGCATCACGACCAGTTTGTGGCGTCTAATGCTCCAGTAGTTTGGACCGCGTAACGTCTGGATTTTAAGAATTTTCATGGCAGTATCCGAGGGTCATTTGGCAGCGAGGAAGCAATCAAAGCAACTATCTAGTTTCTTATGGGGAAGAGTTATTAAACTGTTCGCTATGGACATTTTTATGTATCTGTTGCTGGTATCCCATCCATCCTAGAGAAGA
>NZ_JACJUP010000733.1:0-3633 GCF_014748295.1 Planktothrix sp. FACHB-1355
CAAACAATTTTCTAAGTCTACTTTCAGACCTTCTGCGCTTTGGTAGCGGTCTTCGGCGGTTTTTGCCATCAATTTCATTACAATGTCAGAAACGACTTGAGGTATGCGGCTATTTATCTCTACTGGCGGTACTGGTTGAACTGCAATATGGCAGTGAATTAATTCGAGAGCGTCAGTGGTTTTAAATGGTAGTTCTCCTGTGAGCATTTCATAAAAAGTGGCACCTAAAGAATAAAAATCGCTGCGATAATCAATGCTACGATTCATCCGACCGGTTTGTTCCGGTGGCATATAAGCAAGAGTGCCGGAGAGTTGATTGGGATGGCTGTTATTTTGGGTTTCTTTTGATAGGCTGCTAGCAATGCCAAAATCGTTGAGCTTTACTTGCTTTGTTGGCAAATTTATCAGAATATTGTGCGGTTTAATGTCTTTGTGAACGATCTGATTTTTATGCAGTTCGGCTAGCGTTGATGCTAATTTAATCCCGATTTCTAAAATTTCTTTGATATGAAGCGATCGCAAATAAATTATCTCCCGAATTGAGACGCCTTGGAAATATTCGAGAACCAATACAAATTTATTGCCAAATTCTTTTATTTCTAGAGCTTTAACAATACCTTTGATGTTTAAATCTTTGGTGATTTTATACTCTTGTCTTAAGCGGGTAACTTGTTCTATCCTGGGATGTTCGCTCGCGAGCATCTTGAGAATTACAGGCTGTCCGTCTGACTCTCGCAGTGCTTGATAAACGATCGTGTGTATACCTTGATAAATTTTTGATATGACTTGATAACCAGGAATATAAAGCATAGTTTAGTACCGATTTTGGTGTAGGCAAAAGCTTCAAATCTTTGTTCATCAGTTTGAATTTGACAGCGTACTTGAGCAGATGCGAAACGGAGACGGTGAGCTATGCGATCGCCATTTTAAAGAAGATTGAAAACTTCTTAATTTGCCTTATTTTTATGTTGGGCGATAAATTGTCTAATTTTACCTAAAAATAGATAAAATTATGTTGGCTAAGAAACTTTATCTGGCTTGTTTATAAGCAAAAGAAGATAGAACATTTTCAGCAGCAAATTCGGGATTTCCGATCGAATCGATCGAACTGATATTTTGATTTGCTAAATTTAGCACCTGATTTACCTCTTCTGGCTTGAGATAGGCAACGCGGAATAGCATTTTTTGCGCTCTTTGGCTGATGATATGCCACTCTCTACTAGCAAAGTTTAAATAGTCTTCTAGGTGGGCAATTTTTGACGGCTCGTATGCGCGAATTATTTCTTGTTTAAATCTCCTAATACCAGTAACGATCGATGACCATTCTAGACTGAGGGACTTGTGAGATTCTAGTATGTAATTTGTGGTTTCGCACAATGAATCAAAATCCTCTGCTAGACTGTTTGCTGAGGCAATATCTGTGTATATCCCTGTATTTTGTTGGGAATTTGTCCGCAGTTTCTTACCATAATCTACGAGAGAGCTACCGATATGAATTAATGCTCCCGATCCGGCAATAATTACCGATATCCCACTCAGGATAATTGAGATTGCCGTCGTGTTTGAGGAAAGAGCGCTAAGACACTCAAATCCAATTACCCCCGCACCGCTAATAATCAACAATGATGCTGCGAGAACGCCAGTAATCTTTTTCTGTATTTCTTGTTGAAGAGCTTTGCTTGTATCGGCAAGGTTGTCAACTACTTCGATGGGATTGGTGACCTTTTGGTTTAATCTTTCCAATTCACCAGAAAAATTATCTTTATCACTCTTAATTTTAGCATTAAAATTATGTAATGCTTGCACCATCTTCTGAGCCGTATCTTTTCTTCTTTTTGCTTCCATTTCTAATCGATCTAATAAAGCGATTAGGCGAAAAAAGGCATCGTTTTGTTTGTCAATTTTGGGAGCTATCTCAAGAAATTTTAGATAAAAATCTTGAAATAATTGGGCATAATTATCAATATCTGAGATCCCTGAAATAAGAGAAGGTGTCAGGGAATTTAAAATATGATTGGCGTGCCGATCGCATAATTCTCGATCAAAATTTAAATCGCTAGCAATTGCTTGGCAATCGTGCAAATTCAAGTTTAATTCCGATTGTTGGAGTATCCGTGTGGCGTATGTTTGCATTAATAGCAGAGCGCCGCTTGTTTTTGAGATATCGTCCTTTATGTATCTGGGTACGAGGAGGTTTTTAGCTACTTTTGATGGATTGATTGTTCTCGATAAAGTCATTGCGATTACCCTTTTTCAATTCAATTTAGAGAAGATACGATGTGTCTGATTCTTTTAAAAGTGGCTATAAAGTTAGAGCTGACGCAAGTGTTACAAGACAGAAACAGATTTCTAGGTATGTTGTTGCACTGTCTTCGCTTAAGCTCAACAATAGACCTCTGTGCGATCGCACACTCGTTCCTTCCAGCCAGCGAGTCAATTTTTTTCTCGCTGGCTGCGATTGCTTCAGTGAAAACACTGTATTTAGTTTGCACCACCTAACTGGATTGCACCACTCAACTTTTGCTATTTAAGATCGCAAGTTAAGATCGCAAGTTAGGATTTGCCCGAATTAGTTAACCAAACTACCTCCTGGCTTGGGTTTTGGCTATTTTTAACTTTTTGGGAGCGTGAAAGTTGAGCCCCTTAACTTGCTAAAATTTTGCTTATCTTGGGAAATTGAGTGAAATCGCATGATAGTCTTGCAACACCAACATAAAGAAAAGCGCAAACGCGGTGTAATCCTTACCCTACAAGGATTGCAGAAGTTAGAAGCAGCTAAAGCCGAGTCAGAATTCGAGGACAACAGCGGCAATCGGTATACTTTGGAACAAATGAGCGCTCGCACGCGGTTAGCCATCAATACCGTGATGAAGATCTACGCTCGCGAGGTAGGGGTCGATCGCAGCACCCTGAAAAGGTGCTTCAGCGCTTTTAATCTGGTTCTGGAGTCAAATGATTATTCCTGGGTGTTTCCGCAAGGTGAGGAAGTGGAAGAACCGGAAATCCCACAACCACAAGAAAAAGAAGAAAAAGACATGGAGCCGGAATTACCGGGGGGTCAAGTTCCCCTCAATTCGCCTTTTTATGTGGAGCGCGATTCAATCGAATCTGAGTGTTACAAGGCAGTTTTGCAACCGGGAGCGCTGATTCGCATCCAAGCTCCCCGGCGAATGGGGAAATCTTCCCTGATGGCGCGGATTCTTCAGAAAGCTGCCGAGCAAGGTTATCGGACAATTACGATCGATTTTCAGATAGCGGATAGAGAGATTTTTCAAGATTTGGATAAATTCTTGCGGTGGTTCTGCGCTAACGTCGGTTTGGGTTTGCAACTTCGCAATCAAATCGCGGATTATTGGGATGAGCTTTTTGGCAGTCAGGTTAGTTGCAAGATGTACTTCGAGCAGTATTTGCTACCATCAACAACCAAACCGATAGTGTTAGCTTTGGACGATATCGATCGCTTGTTTGCTTATCCCAACTTAGCGAGCGACTTTTTCGGACTTTTGCGAACTTGGCACGAGGAAGCCAAAAATCGGGAAATTTGGCGAAAACTGCGTTTAGTTGCGGTACACTCCACTCAGATGTATATCTCGCTGACTGCCAATAAATCGCCTTTTAATGTAGGACTGCCGA
>NZ_JACJUP010000734.1:0-3629 GCF_014748295.1 Planktothrix sp. FACHB-1355
CGCTGGCACAAGAAGCGGAGAAGTTAGCTCAAAAAGCGCGACAGCTGCCCCAACTGGTGAACGTGGATACGGATTTAAGACTCAATCAACCAGAGTTGATTCTGACGATTAACCGGGAGCAAGCTGCTAATTTGGGTGTGTCGGTGCGAGATATTTCCCGCACGCTGCAAATTCTCTTGGGCGGACAAGAAATTACCAGCTTTAACCGGGAGAATCGGCGCTATGAGGTTGTGGTGCAAGCAGACGATCGCTTCCGCGCTTCTCCTGAGAATATTCGCGAGTTTTATGTGCGTTCCCAGCCCGGACAAATGATTCCGCTGACTAACTTGGTGAAGGTGACTCCTTCAACGACGCCTCCTCAAATCAATCACTTTAATCGATCGCGAGCTGCTACTATTTCTGGTAGTCCCGCTCCGGGTCAAAGTTTGGGTCAGGCTCTCGATGCTTTGCAGAATCTGGCGCAGCAGCAACTACCGACTGATATCCGCACTACTTTGTCGGGTGAGTCGCTGGAGTTTAAAGAAGCCGGTCAATCGACAATTTATATTTTCGGTCTGGCTTTAGCATTTATTTTCCTGGTTTTGGCTGCCCAGTTTGAAAGTTATATCGACCCTTTAGTGATTCTGTTAGCTGTACCCCTGTCCCTGTTGGGTGCTTTTGGGGCTTTGTTGCTGCGGGGTTTGGATTTAAATGTGTACAGCCAAATTGGTTTGATTATGCTGATCGGTTTGGTGACGAAAAACTCGATTTTGATCGTCGAATTCGCCAACCAATTGCGCCAAGAGCAGAATTTGCCGATCGCCAAAGCTGCTATTGAGGCTGGTTTGGTGCGGTTTCGTCCTATACTGATGACGGCATTTTCCACTATTTTTGGCTTAATTCCGCTGGCTATCGCTACCGGTGCCGGTGCTGCCAGCCGGGTTTCTTTGGGAATGACCGTCTTAGGGGGTATGCTAATTTCTACCTTCTTGAGCCTTTACATAGTGCCGGTGTTTTACGTCATCGCTACTTCGGCTCAAGCTCGGCTGATGAAAGGGCGTCGGGAATAGGAAAGTCAAAAGTCAAAAGTCAAAAGTCAAAACTAGGAATTTATTGGATTTAAATAGCCAATTTTCGTTTTAACGCCATATAGATCGATATTTCTCCTTTTTGCTCTTATTTTTGACTTTTAAATTTTGACTTTTGACTTCCTTCCCTCTTCCCGACGCCCTAGTTTGCACAAATTATCAGCCATCTAGGCAGCAAACGATTCCAAAATATATGCCAAAATTTCGTCATTTTGTGGTTGTGAGTGTGAGTGCTGCGTTAGCAGAGTTGACAACGATTCTCGGTAGCAGTACGCCTAGTTTTGCTCTAAACAATGAGTTGTGTCGGGACGCTGCGTGCCATGTCTCGACATCCCACGATAACGGTGTGCTGACTCAGAATCGTTTACCCAGCCGTCAAACTGGGGTAGAGCAGCACATCGTCAAAAATCAAGATAATGCTAATAATGCGTCATTAGGGGCGGATTTGCACATTGAAATGTCAAACGATCGCTATAATACTGCCGACAAAAACCGATTAATCGCTCAAAATCGCGTCCCGGAAACTTTAGTCCCCAGCAATCTCCAACCCAATCCCAATCCTTTACAGTTTCCGACTCGACCGGAAGAAGTGAATATAGAGGTGACGCAGCCCCTGACGCTGCAACAAGTTTTGGAACTGGCGCGGCGTAACAATCGACAGCTTCAGATCGCGTTGCTTGAGCTGGAACGGACGCGGGCGGCGCTGCGAGAGGCGCAGGCGGCTTTATATCCTACGGCGGATCTGCAAGTGGATGCTGCTGGTGGACGATCGACTCAGAGCGAATTGAGTATTGAGCGAGCAAATCGGCAAGGGGTAGATCAAATAGAAGAAGGCTCGTTTAGCATTAACGGAACGTTGGGATTGAGTTACGATCTGTTCACCGGCGGTCGTCGCGCTGCCCAAATTCGGGCAGCGGAAGAACAGGTGCGGAACAGCCAGCTGGAAGTCGAGCGTTTGAGCGAACAAACTCGTCTGGACATCACGAGTGCTTATTACGATTTGCAACAATCCGACCAACAAGTCCGCATTTCCCAGGCGGCTGTGGAGAACGCCCAGCAGAGTTTGCGGGATGCCCAACTACTGGAGCGGGCTGGATTGGGAACTCGATTTGATGTCCTGCGTGCCCAAGTTCAGCTGGCTAATGAAAACCAAAATTTGATTCGCGATCGCTCTCAACAGCAAATCAATCGTCGCGTTCTGGCGCAGTTATTAAGTCTGCCCCAGTCTGTGAATCTTTCTGCTGCCGATCCGGTGGAAATTGCAGGTTTGTGGGATTTAACGCTGGAGCAAAGCATCATACAAGCTTTTCAGAACCGTGCGGAATTGCAACAGCAGTTAGCCCAAAGAAATATCAACGAAGAGTTGCGACGCGCCGAGCTGGCTGCCCGCAAACCTCAGCTCAATTTATTCGCCAATTACAATGTTTTAGATGTATTTAACGACGGTCTTGGAATTGCCGATGGCTACTCTATAGGAGCAAGGCTGCGCTGGAGTTTGTTTGATGGCGGATCTGCACAAGCTAGAGCTGCTCAGCGACAAGCTGACAAAGAGATCGCCGAAACTCGCTTTGCCGATACCCGCAATCAAATCCGCTTGCAGGTGGAACAATCTTATTACCAGTTGCAATCGAACTTGGAAAATATTCAAACCTCTAATGTCGCCTTGGATCAAGCGAGGGAAGCTCTCCGTCTGGCTCGTTTGCGCTTTCAGGCAGGTGTGGGCACTCAAACTGAGGTGATCGATGCCGAAACTGAATTAACGCGGGCGGAAGGTAACCGGGTACGAGCTATTATCGACTACAATCGGGCAAATCTGCAACGGTCTATTAGCAACCTTTCTAGCAGCGCTCCTGCTGTTTCTCGCTAACTTAGAATTTCGGCTCAATTGACCGCCTGACTGGTAGCACGTCAGGCCAGTTTTGTCATAGCAGCGACATAATTTGTAATATTTCTTAAAATAAGGTAAATTTAAGTAAAATAAAATGATAGCTATGAAGGGCTTGCGGTTATGGAGACTTTGACGCAGAAGGCATCTTTAATGGGTAATATCAAATTTGTCAAGGAAAATACAGAAATAGTTGTAGCCAGCGGTGCTAATTTAAGACAGAAAATGCTGGAAAATAAGATCGACCTTTACACTTTCATGGGAAAAGCCATGAATTGTGGGGGTTACGGTCAATGCGGTACCTGCGTTGTCGAGATTGCTGAAGGTATGGAAAACCTTTCGCCGCGTACTGAGGTGGAAAATCGGAAACTGAAGAACAGGGGCCAAAATTGCCGTCTGGCCTGTCAAACGATCGTAAATGGCCCAGTTAGCGTGGTTACGAAGCCGTCCAAACGTTAAGTAGGTTGTTTGTTTTGAGCGCTTTGTGCTGCTCGTCAGGTATTTCTAGAGCGCCAGTCCAGTACTTACAAAAACGAGGTTATTCTCATCCTTAAGAAACCTAGTTTTTAGCTCCAATGAGCCAATACTGGACTGACAATAAATTTGAGTCTGCTACCTTCTTTTTCGGGCTCAATGTTCTTATCGATCTCCCCCACTCCCCCACTCCCCCGCTCCCT
>NZ_JACJUP010000735.1:0-3628 GCF_014748295.1 Planktothrix sp. FACHB-1355
GGCGAGGGAATTGCCCCCAGCGAATTTGAAAAGTTATTCAAACCATTCGTGCAAACGGCATCGGGCCAAAAAGTGCAGGAAGGAACCGGGTTAGGGTTGACTATCAGCTGCCAATTTGTGTGTTTGATGGGAGGTGACATAACGGTTATCAGTGGCGGGAAAGCTTTCAGTCCGGGTGCCGATCGCTGCGAAATAAACAAGGATATAAGGGTGGGTACAACATTTAAGTTTAAAATTCGAGCCGGCACTGTCAAGGCGATCGCAACTGAGAATCAACCCCAAAGTCGTGGTGTGATTGCCCTTGCCCCCAATCAACCCCTCTATCGAATGCTCATAGTTGATGATAATACCTATAACCGCCAGCTTTTGATTAAGCTGCTCCATCCCCTTGGCTTTGAACTACAATCGGCTCATAATGGCTATGAAGCGTTACAAATTTGGTCGCGCTGGCAACCTCACTTAATCTGGATGGATATGCGAATGCCAGAGATGGACGGGTACGAGGCAACTAAACAGATTAGAAAGGCTGAAGCCGCAAAGCTAAACGATGAATTAAATTCTACCGTGGCTGCTTCATCCTCACTCGATCATCGTTCTACTGCGATTATTGCCATTACTGCCAGTTCCTTGCCAGAAGAAAAAGCGGCTGTTTTGGCGGCTGGTTGCGATGATTTTATTCGCAAACCTTTCCCAGAACACGAAATATTTGATGCTATTCAAAAACATTTGGGGGTGGATTTTATTTATGAGGAAACTACTGCTGTAAGCAGGTCTGATACCACAGAAATACTAGGGATATATGCGGAAAATATCGCTACTTTACCTGGTGATTTATTGCTTGTTTTACGTCATGCGATCGTTGAGGGAGACTTGGAACAAATAACTATAATTATCGAAGAATTGCGTCTACACAATCAAATGTTGGCTCAGTATTTACTTACTTTAGCTAACCAATATCAATTCGAGCAATTACTGAGTTTAATCCAGACAGAACATAGCTTATGAGCGCAACCCAAGGTCTTGCACCTAAAGCAAATATTTTGGTTGTAGACGATACACCAGGAAACATCAAGTTATTAACTCAAATTTTATCCAATCATGGATATAAAGTGCGCGTTTCTCCAAGTGGCAAACTGGCGCTACAATCTTCTCAGTCAAATCCCCCCGATCTGATTTTGCTCGATGTCAATATGCCAGAAATGGATGGTTATGAAGTTTGCCAAAATCTCAAAGAGTCTGAGCAAACTCGCGATATTCCAGTTATTTTTATCAGCGCTTTAGACGAAGCCATTAATAAAGTTAAAGCTTTCGGAGCCGGTGGAGTTGACTATATTACCAAGCCATTTGAGCCTTCAGAAGTTTTAGCGCGGATCGAAAATCAACTTCGCCTTCGCGAACTTCAACTGCAACTGATAGAGCAGAATGAACTACTGCAAAAGCATCTGGAAGCACGCCGACAAACAGAATTGGAAATTCGTTTATTACTGGTAACAACTCAAGCAATTAATCGCCATAATGATATTCACTCTGCTTTACAAGCTGTCTTGCATTTAGTCTGCATAACAATTCAATGGGACTATGGAGAAGCTTGGATTCCCAGCGAAAATAGAAGCGTTTTAGAATGCAGTCAAGGTTGGTACAGTAACGATCCCAAATTTTTAGAATTTAGGAACCAAAGTTCAACGGTTACTTATGCTGCAAACGTTGGATTTCAAGGCAAAATTTGGGCTGACAAGCAACCGCAGTGGAGCGAAGATATTTCATTTGCAAAAAATTTATTTTTTTTGGATTCGCAAATGCGTGATGCGGGCTTAACATCTGCATTTGGTGTTCCCATATTGCTAGAAAATGAAGTATTAGCAATTATTGTTTTTTACAACAAAAAGTTTACGCCTAAAAATGCACGAGTAATCGATTTGGTTACCGCTGTGGCGGCTCAGTTAGGTTCTCTAATTCAGCGGAAAAAAACTGAAGAAATCCTGCGAATTACTCAAGAGCGCTATCGCAGTATTGTGGAAAATGCCGTAGAGGGTATCTATCAAAGTACACCAAACGGACGTTACCTAAGTGCTAATCTAGCGCTGGCAAGGACTTATGGGTATGATTCAGCGGAAGAGTTAATGACAAGTTTGCAAAATATCGAACAGCAGCTTTATGTCGATCCTCGCCGTCGCCACGATTTTTTGGCGGAAATGGAAAAAAATCATGCTGTACTTGGATTTGAGGCGCAAGTTTACCGGAAGGATGGCAAAATTATTTGGATTTCGGAAAATGCGCGTGCGGTGCGAGATTCTAAGGAAAAGTTACTTTACTACGAAGGGACAGTTTCTGATATCACTGCCCGCAAAATAGCTGAGGAGAAAACAGAAAAGCTACTATTGAATATATTGCCAAAGCCTGTTGCCGATCGCTTGCAACAAAATCAGCAGGTGATTGCAGATAGCTTTGCTGATGCGAGCGTTTTATTTGCGGATTTAGTAGGATTTACAAATTTGGCATCGCAAAAAAATCCTACGGAGATTATACAACTCCTGAATCAGATTTTTAGCGAATTTGACCAATTATCCAAACAACACGGTTTGGAAAAGATTAAAACCATTGGTGATGCTTACATGGTAGTCGGCGGGGTGCCAATTCCAGGTGCCGATCGCGTTGAGGCGATCGCGGAAATGGCACTGGATATGCACGCGGCTATTGTCAAATTTAATACCGAAACACGCGAAAATTTACGCCTCCGTATCGGTATTAATATTGGCCCCGTAGTCGGTGGGGTAATCGGTTTAACCAAATTCATCTACGATTTGTGGGGAGATACCGTCAACGTCGCTTCTCGTATGGAGTCAACGGGCGTCCCAGGTGAAACGCAGGTCACAGCAGCAGTTTACGATCGCCTCAAAGCAAAATTTCTTTTTCAAGAAAGAGGTACGATACAAATTAAAGGTAAGGGCGAGATGACGACTTATTTTCTGACAGGCAGGAAATAAACATCAAACAATTTATCAATGGGGAGATAAAATTATAGAGTAGCCTGAGTTAACTCAGCGTCATATCTCCCTTTGTACCGATGATTTACGGTGCAAAAAATTTTACTATAGGTAAAACTGGTGAAGACTAAGTGCCTAACGCACACTCAGAAAAATTAATATTAAAGCAGCTTATGACTCAGGGGCAGTCTTTCCCGTCCAAAGCGAACATCTTAGTTGTAGACGATACAGCGGAAAATTTGACTTTATTAAATCAAATTTTGTCAAATCAAGGCTATAAAGTGCGGGTAGCTCCTAATGGCAAATTGGCTCTCAAATCTGTACTCTCAAGTCCTCCCGATCTGATCCTTCTGGATATCAGAATGCCAGATATGGACGGTTACGAAGTTTGTCGGCATCTCAAAGAGGATTGGCGAACGCGGGATATCCCGGTAATCTTTATCAGCGCTATGGATGCAGCCATAGATAAGGTGAATGCTTTTACGGTGGGTGGAGTGGATTATGTGACAAAACCATTTGAGGCGATCGAAGTTTTGGCGCGGATTGAAAATCAATTGCGCTCGCGTCATTTTCAGTTAGAATTGCAAGCTCAAAATGCCCAGTTGCAGTTTTTATTGACGACAACTCAAGCGATTAACTCTGCT
>NZ_JACJUP010000736.1:0-3552 GCF_014748295.1 Planktothrix sp. FACHB-1355
ACGTTGATCTGTAAAGAAAACGTCATAGGGTTGACGCTTGAGGGCAAAGTTTAAAGCAGCATAGAAATTACCAGCTATTCTGTTGTGATTTGGCATTCCACCAGTCATTAGAACAATCTCCCCATTAATATATTCATGGCGTTCTTCTGAGTTAACCTCAAAATCAAGATATTCTTCGGGAGTGTAATATTTTTTATCTTCTGCTTGCACAATCATTCGATTTTAATCTCCCAAGTTCTAGGAATTACACGGAACCGGGTTTTTTACTAAAAGAAACCCGGTTTCTTACTAAACTACTAATCGGGTAATGCAAATCCCGTGCGAGGATCGCTGATATACAAACCGAGAACTAACGAATTCATCACCGTATCCCATACCGGAGTCAAGCGTTCCGCATCGTCTACCCAGTAATCAAAAGTAATCAAACACTGAACACCAGAACCTAACCCAATGCAAATTCGCGAATAAGCTTCGCGGTTTTCTTGAGGGTCGATAAACTTAAATTGAGTCCAAACGACGCGGGCAGTTTGACGCTTGAGTTTAATAATTTCGCCTTGTTCGATCGGTTTTCGCTCATCTTCTCGAACTAGCTTCTTTAATAGGGGAACTAGCGGAAAATCTGTCCAATCAGCAGGGGGCAACAAATTATACGAAACTTCTAAGCGACAATCATCGTTTGGTGGCTTTTTGTCCAGAAACCGGAACGATTTCTCATCCGGTTCAAAATACCAATCCTCCGGGACATCGAACCGAACAGCCCCCCGCCCAGCTACAAAGATGCGAGTTCCTGGCGTTGATTTCCAGTTGTGGTCTTCTTTTAACTCTAGGGTTTCTTTAATCCATTGGAGATCGTGCTTTTTGCGCTTGGACATAGCCCCTCCCTTGTTGACCTCATTCTTATTGTGCCGTAGGTTAGGCTTCAATGGCGAATGTGTTACCTTATGAAATTGGTTTACAGTTAAGTGAAACTTACGGATATGTACTTATATCGAAAATCCTCAATCGTTAGAGATAAAGCACTGTCCGTAAACCTTCATCTACTTCTTCTTGCAAGCTGACTGGTAATGCACCAATACGCTCAGTTAAAAATGCTTTGTCTACAGTAAATATCTGGGAGACATTTACAACTGAATCTCTCGGTAAACCCGTCGCGTCACGCGGTAATAAAACATTGCCCGGTGCGTTAGCAAGTTCGATATTAGAAGTAATAATGACAACAATCACTGTCCTGATGCGACTTTGTGTGAATGTATCATCCTGAATAATTAGCACAGGTCTACGATAACCCGGTTCTGAACCAATTGGATCGGGTAGCTGCGCCCACCAAATTTCACCGCGATACACTACCAATTCTCCTTTGGCAGAGACATAAATTGCATTGTTGCCATAACTGTGTCTAAATCTGAAGATTGTTGAGAGTACACTTCGTTTAGTTTCGATAAAGTCCGCTCTCGGTTATATCGCCGCAAATATGCTTTCAATGCTTCGGTATATAGTTCGCTGCGAGACATCCCCAACTGTTGAGCAAGTGCTTCAGCTTCTTCAAAAATTTGGTCTGGAAGAGAAATATCTGTTTTCATAACTAGATTCTTCAAGTAGTTGGTAAATTAGTTATATCAAATTTATACTCAATTGTTCGATATAAAGGTTAACTTTAATAGATTTTTCTTATTGTGTTGTAGGTTGAGTTGAGGGATTGGTGGTGCGATCGCTTATCATGTATCTACACTACTTTATCGTGATTGCCCATGAACTCAGCCCAAGAGTCGATTAGTCTAAACGTTTCTTCAGCCTCTGTTCAGCTAGGAGAAAAAGCAGTTCGATTAGAACTTGGATTACAACTTTACACGCAGAAGGTTTTTAATTTCAATCAGGTACAAAGTTTGTTAATACTGTTAAATTATGTAGTATTTAAAGAAGTGCGCTCGCAACTTTAAATTTAAAGAGCGAGCGCTTAAAAATTAAATAAGCTGTAAAAAAGGGAAGATTTTGATTAGAAATGAGTAATGATGAAGTCAGCTAACTTGTCATACTCTTCATCCATTTTTCTCATTAGGTTCTTCTGGTCTTGAGACCAAGTACCTCTACCAATATCCCGTGTTGGTCTGTGTTGATGTAAATATTTAATAGGCACATTCTGAACAATACTGTCAGGTGCCATCACGTTCAAGTCTTCTATGTTTGCCACAGGTATTTTTCCAACAAATTCGGGAACAGCTTTGTATGGTTTAATGCCGTTTAACTTAGGTATCAATTGATCCTCAATAGAGGCTTGTACTTTCTCAAATTGTGCCCTATCTGCTCCCGTTTTTTCAATCTCACTAGAACCAGCTTTTTTCCTAGTATCAAACCCGTTGAAAATCCAACCACCGAATTTTGGTTGTCCCTTTTTTGGCAATATTTGATCGTATGAATTAGATTGAAGAAAACGAGTCTTACCTTGTTCCCAATCTTCTATAAATCTGGGTAAAACCTGTCCAATTAAACCGACACAATATGCCGAAAATAGGTCGGCTGTACAGGGAACCAGAAAATAATCGGAAGAATATAGTGCTGCTCTGACAAGTGTATTAAAAGATGGCGGCAAATCTATTAATACAAAATCATATAGAGTTTGATATTCTTTCTCTATTGCATCAACTAAGCTGGAAGGCATTAAAAAGCGATATAAACCAGCGCCTCCAATAACATCAGTACCAACATTGAGAATATCAGAAAAGTTATTGAGCCAAAAATCACCTGGCACAATATCTAATTTGCCCTTGGCCGGAGCAACTTTTGGTTTATCAATGTAAGGAACTCCTGGGGCACTCTGTTGAATATAAGGGAGAGCGAATGAGCGAATAGTTTTGCCATAGGGTAATTCTTTTGAACTTTCTAAAAAACTTGAAAATCCCTCATTGCCTAGTGCAGCAATAGATAAATTACACTGAGGATCAAAATCAATAGCAAGAACTTTCTTATCTTTTTCTGCTAATGAAGTAGCAAGATTCCAAATAGTTGTTGTTTTCCCAACGCCACCTTTATTGTTAAAAAGTGCTATTAGCTTTGCCATTGGTACCTCCTTACTTCTGAGCCAATTAAGTACTTGTCTTCGTTGGAATACTGGTCCAGACTGTAGTTGTTTTATAGGAACAGGAAAATTGGAATATCGCTTTCTCCAGTTTCCTACAGCAGCAGGACTAACATTTGCTATTTGAGCTATTTCGTACAACCCAATCAGATCGTCATTGTGCATAGGGCTACACAATCAGCATTTTTGTGAACTTTATTCACAAATTATTGTGAACGATATTCACGGCTGTGTCAAGAGGCTCTGTGAACTTAATTCACAAGAGATGATCGAGGCAGGCTCTCTATCGCTAAGGAATAGCGTAAGGTTTGGGTAGCACCCAGATATCAGCCTACTCGTCCTTCCACTCATCCCATTATCGATGCGGCATTTTGCCGTATAATATAGAAACCATCCGATCGTCAATTCACCATGCCTAGAGCCACTCCCTCCCAACCATCAGTCCGATTAGAAGCTCGCGTCAGCCCAGAAATTAAAGC
>NZ_JACJUP010000737.1:0-3561 GCF_014748295.1 Planktothrix sp. FACHB-1355
CCCACTTCGGTGTGAAACAGGAGCTGAGAACTGGAAAAATTAGATTGAGAGAACAAAGTTCGCACTCCAGGAGGATCGACAAAATGGAACAACCTCGCAAGCCAACAGTCGCAATCACGGGTACTTCGTCGGGAGTCGGTTTGTACGCCGCCAAAGCGCTGGTGAAGAGAGGGTGGCACGTAGTCATGGGCTGTCGGGATTTAGACAAAGCAGCAAGAGCAGCTCAAAGTGTAGGAATACCCTCGGACAGCTACACGCTCATCCATATCGACTTGGGCTCTTTACAGAGCGTGCGACGATTTGTGGAAAACTTTAGGGCGCGGGGTCTATCTTTGGACGCTTTGCTGTGCAACGCCGCCATTTATATGCCTTTATTAAAAGAGCCATTGCGAAGTCCAGAAGGCTACGAATTGACCGTTACCACGAATCACCTGGGTCATTTCCTGCTGTGCAACCTGATGCTGGAGGATCTCAAACGGTCATCTTATCGCGATCGACGGTTGGTGATTTTGGGAACGGTGACCCACAACCCCGACGAATTGGGCGGGAAGATTCCGCCGCGTCCGGATTTAGGCAATTTTGAGGGTTTTGCCGCCGGATTTAAAGATCCGATTTCCATGATTGATGGTAAGAAGTTTGAATCGGTGAAGGCGTACAAGGACAGCAAGGTCTGCAACGTCCTGACAATGCGGGAACTGCATCGCCGCTTTCACTCCTCAACCGATATCACCTTCAGTTCTCTCTATCCGGGATGCGTTGCAGAAACGCCCCTATTCCGCAATCACTATCCCCTCTTTCAGAAACTTTTCCCCTTGTTCCAGAAGTACATTACGGGGGGATACGTATCTCAAGAGTTGGCTGGCGAGAGGGTGGCGGCGGTAGTCGCCGATCCGGAATACAGACAATCGGGTGCTTATTGGAGCTGGGGAAATCGCCAGAAGAAAAACCGTAAGTCGTTTGTGCAACAGGTATCTCCCCAAGCTCGCGATGATGAGAATGCTGTGCGGATGTGGGAACTGAGCTATAAGTTAGTGGGATTGGCTTGATCGGGCTCAACTCAACCTACAATCGATAAGCTAGACCGAATCTTACCAAGCACGGGAGAAACTGCGATGATTGATGACCGAGAACCGATCGCTTCTAAAGTCGATCTAGCATTTACTCCCGCGCTGGAACAGGCGCGGCTGATCCGCAGCAAAGAAATATCGCCCCTAGAGTTGGTTGAAGTTTACTTGGAACGCATCCAGCGCTTGGATGCTCAACTGGGCAGTTATTTTACAGTAATGGCAGATCTGGCTCTGGCAGATGCGAAAGCTAAAACGGAGCAGCTCGGTAAGGGCGATACCTCAGATTTGCCGCCTTTTTTTGGTGTCCCGATTTCAATTAAAGACCTTAACCCCGTTGCTGGTGTGCCTTGTAGCTATGGTACGCCAGTGTTGAGGAGCCAGGTGGCTGCTTTTGATGATGGGGTGGTAATGCGAATTAAGCAGGCTGGCTTTATTATTTTGGGCAAGACTGCTACTTCCGAGTTGGGTTCTTTGCCTTATACTGAACCGCCTGGGTTTCCACCAGCTCGCAATCCCTGGAATTTGGATTATACTCCGGGGGGGTCGAGTGGCGGTGCGGCTGCATCTGTAGCAGCTGGATTGTGTGCTGTAGCACAAGGTTCCGATGGTGGTGGCTCAATTCGCGGCCCAGCTTTTTGTTGCGGTTTGGTGGGAATAAAGCCTTCCAGGGGTAGGGTATCTTACGCACCGATCGGAGATCGGCAAAGCGGGATCGGTGCCAATGGGCCGATCGCTCGTACTGTTGCGGACGCCGCCGCTCTGCTGGATGTCATGTCTGGCTATATTACCGGAGATCCTTATTGGTTACCAGATCCCAATCCTTCTTTCCTCGTTGCTAGCAGTCAAAAACCCGATCGTTTACGAATCGCTTTTGCGACGGCAATTCCACCCATCGGTGAAGCTTCTCAAGAATGTCAAAAACCCGTTTTGGAAATTGCCAAACTTCTAGAAGAATTCGGTCACAGCGTTGCACCCGGTTGTCCGGATTTTAACGGTTTGGTAGAGCCTTTCACAACAGTTTGGCTTTCAGGTGTAGCAGCATCTGGCATTCCTAAAGAAGCGCTGGGTTCTGTGAATCGCTATTTAGCAGAACGTACTTGCGATGCCGGTCAATATTTGCGAGCTGTTTGCCAAATGCAAGTTATTGCAAGGCGAATAGTTGGCTTTTTCGATAACTTTGATGTTTTGGTTTTACCAGTTTATTTGCATCCGACAATTCGCGTTGGCGAGTGGGCTAATCTCAGTCCGGAAGAAACTATGCCAAAATTAGCGAATTGGGTGGCTCCCTGTCCGCCTTTTAATGCTAGCGGACAACCGAGTATTGCCATTCCTGTCGGTTTCGATTCCAATGGCTTACCGCTGGGAGTTCAGCTTGTCGGACGACCTGCACAAGAAGCTACTCTCATTTCTCTTGCTGCACAAATTGAAACTGCAAAACCTTGGATTGGGAAGCGTCCTGCTTTTGCGCTGTCATAATTCAAGAAGTAGGGTGCGTCAGCGCGATAAAATTAATAATTACTTTGCAAATTATACTCTTATGACGCACTTTACAGCTAAAGTCTCAAACTCATCAGCTATGGAATGCTAAAATTTACGTAAGTCTGAATCCAGACCATTCTGAATGACCCCGCCATCTAATCCCCAACCATCTCAGCCATCTTCAAGCGCAAATCCCCCTCCGTCCCAACAGCAACCCCAGCTTAAAACGCGATTGGGAAGACGTACAGAAGTGGTTTTAATGAATATCTGGGAGCCTTTGGATTTGATGGGTAAGGCTTTAATGGGAGATCTTTGGACGACTACTTACTTGTCCGTTCAGGATGCGATCGCTCTCAGCATTCTTCTCCAAGTTCCAGGCTTAATCGGACAGTGGATTATCGGTAAGAGTTTCTCTGATTTTAGTGTTTGTCTGCAAGAAAGTGCTTTAGGGCCAACACGATATGCTTGTTTTATAATTGTGGCATCTGACTTTCTTTTGTGGATCGTCCTAGCGGGTCGAATAATCGGTCGTTTTTGGGTAGATTTGCGCGAGCTGAGAAAGAGTAAGGGAGGTGGCG
Organism: Planktothrix sp. FACHB-1355; assembly: GCF_014748295.1. Classification (NCBI taxonomy): domain Bacteria; kingdom Bacillati; phylum Cyanobacteriota; class Cyanophyceae; order Oscillatoriales; family Microcoleaceae; genus Planktothrix; species Planktothrix sp. FACHB-1355. The sequence goes on from NZ_JACJUP010000737.1 coordinate 3,125, forward strand.
GACATGGCTCTGGTCAACCGTGAAAAAATAAGCCTTTATGAAGAAGCTAAAGCGGGGTTAAGTTCGCTATTAGAGCAAACGGCTAAAGTCGGTGCTGGTTTGGGAATAATGCTACTGTTGACTGGGGGTAATCCACCAGCATATGTTGTAGGTTTGAGTTTTTTCTTGGGAATTGGTTTTGTTGCTTGGAGTGAAAAGAAGCGCCTTACAGAGTCTGCCAAGGAAATAGCGAAAACGCCTCTAAAATTTACGAATCAGATGGTTGTTTTTGAGGAGCGATTCCTCAAATATAACGAAAAAGCATTAAAACAGATTCAAGAAGAACTTCAAGTAGAATTTCGATACAAAATCCGACAATCTTTACAACAACTTCTTTTACAACAACTTCAATACGTAGGCACAATGGGAGCAGTTTACAAGATAAGTATTCTTGGAGA
>NZ_JACJUP010000738.1:0-3614 GCF_014748295.1 Planktothrix sp. FACHB-1355
ATGTCAACAGTTTAATTAAAAATGCTCATAATCTAGCTTCATTTTCAATACTCGGCATTACAGAAAAAGAGCTTGGGGAGACTCTTTTAGAAAGATGTCAGAATTTATTGAGAATACGTGCAGCTTTACAAGAACAGGGGCTTCAAACGCCTATACATATTTTTGGGTGTCTAGAGCCTCTCACGGTTATTTCATATTTTCTTTGTGGAGCTGATATATTTGATGGGCTTTCTTGGCTTCGTTTTGCATTCGTTGACGGATTGGCAACATATCATTCGACGGCAACGCTCCTTCAAGGAGAGTGGAGTTATACCGACAATCAGCTACTCTGGGCGCGTTGGATTCGGAATCTTCAAAGTCTTGAGTCTTTATCTAAAGCGATGAGTCGTTTTTGTAAAACACAAAAGATGGCATTTACTCAAGGTTGCATTAAGCAAACAACTCGATAAAAATCCGTTTGAACCGTTATGGCTTATCCAATTAAAGCTCTGGTTAAACGTATATAAAAAACCTCCAAGACAACCTTAGTTTAAGCAGTAATTTCTGCCCTTAACGGTCAAAGTATCTTTTGAAGTTTTTTCAATTCGACCTTGATTGGATTCAAAATTAAATTTATCAATAGCAATCGGGGAAATTATCGCAGCATATTCCCATTGTTGTTGACTAATTGATTGAGTGGCGAGAGGTAGAGATTCTGCCATTAGTCCGAAGATGCTCGATTAATTCTGGGGCTGAACAGTTCTCTGGTAATACCTCATCCAAAGCATTTTGCAGCCTGTGGCCTGCTCCTCACCACGACCATGTTCGGGGATTGAGAGGGTCAAAAAATCTAACGCTGTACCTGACTGATAAAAAACTCCAAAAATAACAAATCTTAGGTCAAATCGACTTGTGGTTGTATGGGGAGTAATGAGGAGCAGTGTGGCTAGATGTGGTTTGATGTGGCAATCTCTTCATCACTAACTAGCAATTAAATACCTTTTTTCCACACTCCACCACATTTAACCACATCACACCACAAAAATTGACAGTTAAAAGAAATGACTGAGAATGACGCTTCATTGTTAGTAGCAAGCAATGGTATTGTCCGTACAAATTGACTTTTTAGTGCTTAGAAAATAATCAAAGACTCCCCTCCTTGTGCGGAAACCAAACCGCAACGGAGGGATAAAGACAGCTTAAGCTTTTTATTAGATTTAATTACAATTTGTAAGTACTAATACTACAAAATTAACAGAATATTAAGTAAAAACCTAGTGGGAAATGGGATGACACTTTGAAGCAGGGAATAGCCTTACTTGCAGTATCTGGGGTGTCTATTACATAGAAACATCTGTGTGATTTAAGAGAATGCGATCGCTCGTCAAGCCACCTCATCTATAAAGTACAGATATTATATTATGCTGCTTAAAAACTTTAACGATGAATCCCCTCCACTTGGAGGGAATCGTTAGAGGGGGTCAATTTCAGCTTGTAAGAGGTTTTCAGAAAATAGGATTCTTCTTTAACATGGGATAACTTTTAGATAGTAGATAGTACCCTATGAAACTGAAAAACAATCGTCATACTAAATATAAAGAAATACTGTCAAAAAGGTTTGAATTGAGATTAACTGAAGCAGAGTACGAACAAATCGAAACTTTAGCCCAAGAAGTTAATCTAACCATGAGCGAATTTGTCCGTCGTACTGTAGCAAGACGAGCAATGCCCCGTCCCTTAGCAGCATTCGACCTCAAAGCGTACCAAGTCTTATGCCAAATTAATACCGAACTACGCCAAGCTGGTAACAACCTCAATCAAATTGCCAAAGCTTGTAACACTTCCGTCATGCTAGGAGAGCCAGTAGCAGTGAATCGATCGCTATTACAAAACGTTCAACAACTGCTCAAAGAAAACCAAACTTTAATTCAAACCCTTGCAGCCCAAATCGCTCAATCAACGCAAAGATAGATGATCGGTAAACAAATCAAAGGTAAAGGATTTAGAGGCTGTCTCGATTACGTACTTGGCAAAAAAGGCGCTTACATAATCGGTGGTACTATGTGCGGACAAACTGCTGAAGCACTCAGTACCGAATTTGCCATTACCAGACAACTTAAACCACATCTCAAAATAGCAGTATTCCATGCCACTTTGTCAGTAGACGCCAAAGAAAAACTCGATTCAGATGCAGAAAACGATCGACGTTGGTGTAGCATAGCAGACGACTACATGAAAGCAATAGGATTCGATAATAACCAATATGTTGTAGCTAAACACACCGATACCGAACACGACCACATCCATATTATAGGCAGTCGCATTCGCTTTGACGGGACAGTAGTAGATGATAGCTGGGACTATTACAAAAGCCAAGAAGTAATTCGATCGCTAGAAGCTAAGTACAGTTTAGAAACTATAGCACCCAGTTGGGAATCAGAAAAACGAGCGCAGACAACAGCAGAATATCGGAAAAATCGTGACAGTGGACAAAAGAGCGTGCGCGTGCAATTGCAATCCCTAATAGATGAGTGTGTCGCCTCCCGATCGACCATGCCAGAATTGATAGAACGATTGCAGTCTGAAGGTGTAGAAATAAAAATTAGAATGACGAGAACTGGCTGCATTAAAGGCATTTCTTACCAGCTAAATGACATAGCTTTTAATGGCACTCAATTGGGTAAAGCATACACTTTTTATGGATTGCAGAAATATCGCGGTATTAGCTATGACTCAGAAGATAACGAGCTTCTGAAAATGCTAACGCAACAACAAGAAGCAATAGCTGATTCGCACGAACTTCAGAGGGACAAATCTTTACCCGAAACAAACACGCATACAGATACCATTTCAGTAGATTTGATTACCTCGGACACATTTGATACTGATGATAGTAATTTATCAAAAGCTAATCCCTCAATGCGATCGCTTTCTCTACCGCGTCAGCCAAATCCTTATAAACCTACTGAACAAACTAGCGAAGCCAAAGTTGAACAGAGCAGTCAAACAGATACGATAATTGCAATTGCTTTAGATGCTTTAATTACTGTCTCTTCAGATCGACAAACGCTCGGTCAATACAATATTCTATGGAATCAACCTCAATTAACTCTCTCAATTAGAGCTATTGATAGGGGTGAAATTCTTAAAGCTGCTTTTGCTCCCGATGGAACCTATCAGTTAAACGCTTGCCAAATTACCGAACTAGATATAAAGAACTTCCAAGCTTTTGGCAAACAACAGCAACAACGACAAATTCAGTTAGAACTGGATTAAATTGCATCCCCTCCAACTAGAGGGGTTAATTTTAACTAAATGTAATTACCCGCTTTGGCGAAGTTTATTAAAAGCAGAAAAAATACGATGCTTTTAGAGAGCTTCTAAAAATCTCCAAATTTGAGGAATTGAACAATGGAAATAGCCAAGCATCATATCTTTCAACCAGGAAACGACCCCATCTTTGTCGAATTGATTGAAGTGCCAACAGATAGTAACTCGTTTATCTACTGCACTTCTGCTGAATCAACAGCAGCAGTAAGTAGTCGGACAAAAGTAATCGACACTGTATGAACTTTTGTTAAGGCACTTGCAGGAGTGCGATCGCTACCCCAGGATAGTACAAATGTATTGTAAGA
>NZ_JACJUP010000739.1:0-3521 GCF_014748295.1 Planktothrix sp. FACHB-1355
GTTTTGTTAGAACAAGAAAATCCTCTAGATTTAAAGCCGGATCTTGTTTGGCAATTAATTTATTCCGAACGCCAAGTCAGCTTCAAATCAGCCCTATCCAAAATAATCCTAAGTAAATACCCTTAGATATCCTTCAGTCCTAAGATAGAAGTTTTAATAAAAATTAACAACTAGACTTTACAGTGAAATACCTATGCTGTATAGGCTACAGCCAACTTTTTCAGTTTGGCAACCTAAAGATCTGTCTTTTGGCATACGAGTTTCTACTTAAGAGAAATTACTGATGAAAAGCTCCTCAAGCCCAACTCTACAGATTTCCTACCCTGGAGATCGCCGCTGGCGCGATCGCCAACCCAGTAGGTACGCGCTCAAGTGGCGACAGAACCAGCTGTTAGTCAGCCTTGCCAAAGACGACAAACAGCGGTATTTGCCCGATCTCGACGATGAGCGATCGCTTGCAGAATGCTTGCAACACTCGCCCGTGCGACTTGTCCGCATAGACCCGCGTTTGGGTGAAACAAAATTAAGACTTTGGGCAGATGCGTGCTGGCAAGCTCACAAACCAGTATTTCTGCGCTTACCTACTACCTCCGAACTGCCGGGAAAACGAAACCCGCTCAGTTGGTCGCTCAAGCGGCTATTTGACTGGTGCATGGCGGCAATACTGCTGTTAGTCTTCAGTCCAGTCATGCTGGGGCTGGTTTTGCTAATGCGGAGAGATTCTGCTGGGCCGATTTTATCCTGGCAGTGGCGTGTGGGAGAGCGGGGTAAGTTGTTCCGCATCCTCAAGTTTCGCACGACAGCCGAGAAGGAAGATGGAGTAGTTGCGATCGCACCCCTAGCGCGTTGGATGCTCAAGTACAACCTAGACAAACTACCCCAGTTGTTCAACGTGCTGCGAGGCGAGATGAGTTTGGTAGGGCCACGTCCCTATAATTTACACGATGCAGCGCGGATCGGCCCTGAAGGTTTGCGACGGCTGAATGCGCTACCGGGAATCGCAGGAGATTGGTTAGTGCAAGCGAGAGCGAACTGGCGAGATTTGGAAGCGCTAAATTACCGCGATTTGGAATACTTACGCAGTTGGTCTCTCTGGCAAGATTTGAAAATCTTACCTCTGACGATGATCAAAGTTTTCTCCAGCTTTAGCGCTTACTAATCCACACAACAACTCTTTTGCAAACCCTTATGCGTTTCCAATCGCCCGTACCAATTCGCAATCTGCTCAAAGCGACAAAGTTCTGGCAAGACAACTATATTATTCTGCGAGAATTCAAATATTTTCGTCGGGTTGCAGTTTTGGCTCTGCTGTTCACGTCGATCGCAGCAGTATTTGAGGCATTTGGCGTTGGTTTTCTCTTAGCATTTTTGCAAAGTTTGACCGATCCGAACGCAGCACCAATTCAAACAGGCATTGAGTGGTTCGATGTTTGGATATTGGGGGTAAATGCTTCTGTTGCCGATCGGCTTTATCGCATATCTGCCTTGATTTTATTTATGACCCTGTTACGTACAGGGTTTACTTATTTGGGGCAGGTTTACAGCGAAATTTGCAATCAAAGTCTGGCAGACAGCCTACGCAGACGGCTGTTTGAACAGTTGCAAGGATTGAGCCTGAGTTACTTTGCCAAAACCCGTTCGGGAGAATTAGTTAATAGCATCACCTCCGAAAATTACCAGCTTACCCAAGCTTTCGGTGTATTTTCTTATTTAGTCACCAGAACTTCGACCCTCTTGGCTTATGTGGTATCGATGTTTTTGCTGTCTTGGCAGCTGACGATCGTCTCCATTATGTTGTTCGGTCTGCTGTCGGCTGGCATAACAACGCTGCTGGGAAGAGTACGAGAAGCCAGTTTTGAAAGATCGACCGCCAGCGGCTGGTTTACCTCGGTGGCGTTGGAATTTATCAACGGTATTCGCACAGTTCAGGCATTTGCAACTCAGGATTTTGAAAGAAAACGGTTTTACAATGCCAGTTCGGACTTGAAGAAAGCAACGGTCAAAGCTACTTCATTCCATGCTTCGGTGGAACCTCTCGCAGAAGGAGGTGCTACGGCAATTTTAGTTGGGATGTTGATTCTGGCTTTTGCTACTTTGATTCCCAATGGAGAGTTACAGCCAGCGGCATTACTGACATTTTTATTTGTGTTGTTCCGCCTCATGCCAATTATCCGTCAGGTGAATGGATGCAGAGCGCAACTGAGCAATTTTCAGGGGCCGATGGAAAATATTAAAACTCTACTCCGCACTGATGACAAACCTTATTTAGAAGGTGGCACAATCCAATTTGCTGGATTGAAGCGATCGATTGATTTTGTGGCTGTAGATTTTGGGTACGACAGCATTAATTTAGTGTTGCGCGACATCACGCTGACTATCAAAAAAGGACAGACGACGGCGCTGGTGGGTGCTTCTGGTGCTGGCAAAACCACGTTGACCGATTTAATTCCGCGATTCTACGATCCCACACAAGGTCAAATTCTGCTCGATGGCATTGACTTGCGAGAATTTGACATCAAATCCCTGCGGCAAAAGATGGCTGTTGTCAGTCAAGATACATTTATTTTCAACACTTCTGTCCGCAACAATATTGCTTACGGTACTGAAGATGCCGATGAAGCTGCGATTTGGGAAGTAGCGAGATTGGCGAATGCGATCGATTTTATTCTCGAACTACCGGAAGGTTTCGATACGCAGTTGGGAGATAGGGGAGTTCGCTTATCTGGAGGTCAGCGTCAGCGGATTGCGATCGCTCGTGCTTTGCTTCGCGACCCGGAAATTTTGATTCTGGATGAAGCAACGAGTGCTTTAGATTCTGTGTCTGAGCGATTAATTCAGGAGTCGTTGGAAAAGCTGTCTGTAGGTCGAACAGTGATTGCGATCGCGCACCGACTTTCGACAATTGTTCGCGCCGATAAAGTAGTCGTACTCGAACAAGGACGCATTGTAGAACAGGGTACTTATCAAGAATTGCTGCAACAGCGAGGCAAACTTTGGAAATATCACCAAATGCAGCATGAATTAGGTCAAGCAAGCTAGTGTCGCTACGCGAAAGTCAAAAGTCAAAAGTCAAAAATATTTTCCGCGTCGCGCATTTAAATTTTTTCAATTTGGTGGGTTACTTCTGCCGTGCTGCACTGTATTCGCAAGGGAGATAAATGTAGAAAAATGAGCGATTTGAATCATCCCAAAGTTTCCGTTGTGATTCCTGCATACAATGCAATGCGCTATCTTCCAGCCACCTTGGATAGCGTTTTTAATCAAACTTACACCGATTTGGAAATTTTGATTATCGATGATGGCAGTAAGGATGAAACTGTAGAGTGGGTTGCTCAGATAACAGACCCCCGCGTGCAACTAATTTCACAACAAAACAAAGGTGTATCTGAAGCGCGTAACGCGGGTATTGCTAATGCTAGAGGTGAATACATAGCATTGTTAGATGCTGACGACCTGTGGGAACCAACTAAATTAGAAAAACAAGTACGCTGTTTGGAAGATAATCCCGCCGTAGGTCTGGT
>NZ_JACJUP010000074.1:0-11534 GCF_014748295.1 Planktothrix sp. FACHB-1355
TATCGTAGGTATCTGCTTCTGCTTCTACCTCTGAGAGGATATTTTCCTCAATAGCAACTTCTTCAGAGTTTAGCCCAGGTTTTGCCTGCGAGTCCATCTTTGCGGTAGCACTGTCGCTTAAGATTTCCTCTGGAGTATCCCGAGTTGGGTTTTCAGTTTTATCTGTCTGCTTAACTTCGTCAATCATCGTTTACTTTTCCCGGTTAAGAGACTGCTAGCGAGAGCGACCCAGTTCGTATAAAGAAAGCGCTAGCTCCCCCCTTAACTTTACTTTATCCTTTTGAGGCGCACGATAGCTTATGCCAATTTGTTTTTAACTTATTTCCACTGCCAAATCTAGATTGAGCAAGTTATGAGCCTAAAATCGGGTATTTTTACCAAATGGCTGCCATCCAAAATTCTGATAGCATTTATGGTAGCAACTTAGTGACTACCAAGCGATGCCGCGAAAAAACGGTGTTTGGATTAACTTTCAAGCCAGCCCCGACGAGAAGGAAAGACTGCGGCAGTACTGCCAGCAAACCCAACGCTGTCAAAGTGATGTGCTGCGAGAATTAATCCGTTCTTTGCCTGAAACCAAATCTTGTGAAGAGGTTACATCGGTTCGAGCGGTCGTTCATCCTACTAAAGAAAGTACTTAGGGGGTTACAGACTACCCAGCCTATTTCTGTAAAGGCTATCATCTTGAAATACAGACGAAAAACGAAAAGTTTTTCTGTCTTTGGGCAGTCGAGCCCACAGCTTCTCGCAGACCCTGCCGCCCAAACCGGGCATCCTCAAATGCTGTTGAGGCCATAGACGACCTTGTATAAACCATCCAAAGGAAGACCAATCCTGAGTGTTCGAGTTCCGGGCATACGCTTGGGTGCATTTGTTCGGTCAATTTTTCTAGATCGGCCTCCTATGACAACCGTACCAAAAAATCTATGCTTACCAAGCTGTAATTTGTACAAGAAAAGTCTACTGACCCTCATTGAGCCGCAAATATTGCCCAGTAATGCAATTTTGCCAAAAAATTTTGGGAATACTTTATAAGGAGAGCTTCTGGATCGGATATGACTAACTCCTCATCATCGCCGCGACGCAGCACCAGCCTGATTGCGCTGAATTTCTCGCCTTTCGGCAACAAGCTAATTCAGTCTGGCTATATCAATCCTGACGATATGAAGAAGGCGATGATTGAAAGTCGCCAGTCAGGCAGGCCGCTAACGGAAGTACTAGAATCAATCACGGGGCGACAGTTACCGCCAGAGTTACTGCGTCAATACAAAAAACAACAGCTATTTGAACTAAAAATCCTTTTCGGGGTTGAATGCTTAGATCCGGAAATCACTCAAATCCAAGCCAATAATCTGGGAGAATTGATCGATACTTTAATACCGATCGATATCTGCCGTCGCTATCGCTTAGTACCCCTCTCGAAGAACGAAACGACTCCACCCAGCGTTTTGGTGGCAATGGTCAATCCCGACGACCTAGAAGCGCTCGACGATCTTAACCGCATCCTGCGACCTCAAGGTCTGGGTTTACAGCGGATGGTTATTACCCGCGAAGACTACGAGCAGCTGATAACGCAGTACTTGGACGAACAAGCTCAAAAGTTAGCCAAGCGTGCGGCTGAAGACCGCGAAAAAGAATTATCTGTAAATGAAGGAGAATTCGAGAGTGTCGATATCGACGATGCTCCCATCGACGCAGACATGGACTTGGATGCGGCTTTGGGTGAAGCAGAGTCAGCTCCTATTGTCAAAACAGTCAACAAAATCTTAGCCAAAGCTTTAACTGATGGGGTATCCGACATCCATGTGGAACCTCAAGAAGAGTTTCTCCGCATTCGGATGCGTAAAGATGGGGTGCTGCAAGAACCTTTTCCACCCCTACCGAAGAAGGTCATACCAGCAATCACTTCTCGCTTCAAAATTATTGCCAACATGGATGTGGCAGAACGCCGTCAAGCTCAAGACGGTCGGATTCGGCGGGTGTTCCAGGGACGCACGGTAGACTTCCGGGTCAACTGTCTGCCTTCTCGTTACGGCGAGAAAATCGTATTGCGGATTCTGGATAACTCGTCCACCCAGCTGGGTTTGGATAAGTTAATCACCAATCCGGAAACGCTACAAATGGTCAGAGATATGGCCAGCCGTCCCTTCGGGTTGATCTTGGTGACAGGGCCAACGGGTTCGGGTAAATCAACCACTCTTTACTCTATTTTGGCAGAACGCAACGATCCGGGAGTGAACATCAGTACTGCTGAAGACCCGATCGAATACGCCTTAGGGGGGATTACTCAGTGTCAGGTAATCCGGGAAAAAGGTTTAGACTTCACCAACATCCTGCGGGCGTTCTTGCGGCAAGACCCAGATGTGATTCTGGTGGGTGAGACGCGAGATAAAGAAACGGCAAAAACAGCTATTGAAGCGGCGCTAACGGGACACTTGGTATTGACGACGCTGCACACTAACGACGCTGCTGGCGCGATCGCTCGCTTGGATGAAATGGGCGTCGAACCGTTCATGGTGTCCGGTGCTTTGCTGGGTGTCTGCGCTCAACGCTTGATGCGGCGCGTTTGTAGCGAATGCCGCATTCCCTATACACCGACACCGGAAGAACTCGCCAAGTTTGGTTTATCTGCTTCTCGCGAACTGGAAGTGACTTTCTACAAAGCAAACACCTTACCGTCAGACCAAAGGAAGGCGGCGATCGAAGCTGGGACTGTGTGTCCGAAATGTACTGGTGTCGGCTACAAAGGTCGTTGCGGTGTGTATGAAGTGCTGAAGGTAACAGAACGGTTGCAAAACTTAATCAACCAAGGCGCTCCCACCGAACGGATTAAAGAAGCCGCAGTCGAAGAGGGTATGGTGACATTACTCGCTTACAGCTTACAGCTGGTTCGCGATGGCGCTACTACGTTTGAAGAAGTGGAACGGGTCACTTTCACCGACACGGGTCTAGAAGCAGAATTGAAAGCAAAACGCAAGAGTTCTCTTACCTGTCGCGTTTGTTATGCCGAAGCTCAACCAGAATGGCTAGAGTGTCCTTACTGTCTGACACCTCGCTTTGTTGATTAGTCCTTGACAAATTTAAAATTTCAAATTGCAGATTGCCAGTTTATTTGAATCTAAAATTTGAAATTTTAAATCTGAAATTCTCAGAAAATATGACGGCTCCCAACTAACAACTAACAGCTGATAATTACCCTAAAGGAGACAGCCCAATGCCGATGGAAATGATGATTGAAGACGTAATGGAGTCTCTGATCGAGCAAGGCGGCTCGGATATGCACATCCAAGCAGGAGCGCCGATATACTTCCGTATCAGTGGTAAACTTACCCCTCAAACTCAATTCGGTGAAGTTTTGGCTTCAGACGATTGTCAGAAACTGATATTCAGTATGTTAAACAATTCCCAACGCAAAGATTTGGAGCAAAACTGGGAGCTGGACTGCGCCTATGGGGTCAAGGGGTTAGCTCGTTTTCGTGTCAACGTCTACCGGGAACGCGGTTGCTGGGCTGCCTGCTTGCGAGCTTTGTCTTCTAAAATACCCGATGCCGATAAGCTGGGAACGCCGATGGTACTGCGGGAACTTACGGAAAGACCTCGCGGAATGTTGTTGGTGACAGGGCAAACTGGTTCTGGGAAAACAACTACGATGGCGGCGCTGATCGATTTAATTAACAGGACGAGATCGGAACATATTCTCACAGTAGAAGACCCGATCGAATACGTTTTTCCGAACATTAAGAGCTTGGTTCACCAACGGCAAAAGGGAGAAGACACCAAGAGCTTTTCCAACGCACTTAAAGGTGCCCTGCGTCAAGACCCGGACGTTATCCTAGTAGGGGAAATGCGCGATTTGGAAACTATTGGGCTAGCGATTTCGGCGGCTGAAACCGGTCACATGGTACTTGGGACGCTGCACACTAACTCAGCAGCAGCGACAATAGACCGGATACTGGACGTGTTTCCTCCCATTCAACAACCCCAAGTGCGATCGCAGCTGTCTAACGCGATCGTCGGTATTTGCTCTCAAAACCTAGTGCCCAAAATCGGCGGCGGTCGAGTCTGCGTTCAAGAAATCCTCGTCGGGACGCCAGCGATTTCCAATTTGATCCGCGAAGGAAAAATTGCTCAAATTTACTCGGCCATCCAAACCGGCGGTAAATTGGGTATGGTGACAATGGAAATGGCACTTGCTGGGGCATACAAAGAAGGCAAGATTACTTACGATGCAGCTATGTCCAAAACTTCTAAACCCGATGAATTGCAACGCCTGATTGGACCTGCGCCAGTGGGATCTCCAGGCCAGAAAGTAGCGGCACACTAGGAACTAGGAAAGAGAAAAAAGGGTAGTTTCTTGCAAATCGGTTGCAGTATTTTTAAACTATTTAATTTTACCTTCTGCCCAGCCATTTACTCTTTCCATAACCTGAATGCTGAATTACAACAACTAATATCAAGTGTGGTTAAAACTTTAGTTATCAAAGTATGTGGTTCGTGGTTAGCTTTGACTGGGAAGAAACCACGAACCACTAACCGCAAGGGATAAATAAAATGACAGACCGCAACTGGAATTTGGTGTGAAAAAGTAGATTTTAATCTTGGATATGAATTATGCCTACCTACGTTGCTACAGTTAGGGATTCTAAAAAACCCGAAAAAGTTGAGGCAAATTCTCTGGCTGAAGCCAAAGAGAAATTGATGAGAAAAGGTCTTGTCGTCCAAGACCTGAAGGAATCTAAAAGCTTTCAATTGCCTGACTTCGGGAGTTTACTTGCCAAGATCACAGTCAAGGAATTGGCGATGTTTTCTCGCCAATTCTCTGCGATGTTCAACGCGGGTGTACCGATGGTGAGATGCCTTGCCGTGTTGACCGATCAATGTACCAATGCAAAGCTTAAAAAAGCTTTAACGCAAATTAGCGCTGACGTGAATGAGGGTGTCAGTCTAGCAGATTCGTTGCGTAAACATCCGGATTGTTTTGACGGTTTGTATGTGGCTATGGTGGAATCCGGAGAAACTGGTGGTATTCTCGATGAAGTACTTAACCGGGTGGCGAAAATTCTCGAAGATTCCGTTAGACTTCAGAACCAAATTAAGTCAGCGTCGGCTTATCCAAAAATGGTGGGTGGTTTGGCAGTCGTAATTTTTATCGCGATGACAACTTTTCTGCTGCCAATCTTTGCGAAAATATTTGAGGATCTTGGCATGGAATTGCCCGCACTGACTATGTTTATGCTGGCCATCAGTAAATTTTTGCGGGGGCCGACTTTACCAGATCCAGAAAGAAATTTCAACATATTTATCGGTATTGCTGCTGTGATGGGAGCAATCTGGGCTTACAAGCAATACTACAAAACTCCAGCCGGTCGTTGGCAAATAGATAAAGCAATGTTGAAACTGCCGATCGTCGGAGAATTGATCAGAACAACCGCTGTGGCTCGTTTTTGTCGCATATTTGGGATGTTGACTCGTTCTGGCGTACCAATGCTGACATCAATGGAAATTGTGAGAGATACAGCAGGTAACGTGATTGTTGCTACTGCTATTGAGGACGCTCGCAAAGAAGTAGAACAAGGTGGCATGATCAGCATTGCTTTGCAACGATCGAATGTATTCCCGGTGTTGGCAATTCAAATGATGAGCATTGGGGAAGAAACCGGAGAACTGGACAAAATGCTGCTGAAGTTGGCGGAATTTTACGAAGATGAAGTAGAGCAAGCTGTGAAAGGTCTTACCAGTATGCTAGAACCGTTGATGATGGTTGGTATCGCTGGCATGGTGGGTATGATCTTGCTCTCCATGTATCTACCTATGTTCAAAGTTATGGACGGGATCGGCTAAGAAAGAAAGACTTTTGCAAGCCTGATTAGATCGGCCTGAGTAAAATACAGAAATGATGGTGTAAATTATTGGAGTCCCGATCGGGCAATGTCTGTCAAACCATCTCATTACGAAGCTTTACTGGCGGAGTACAGCAGCCAAATGGGAGCGATCGCGCTTCTGAAGCAACATCGTCCCTATTTGGAGCTGATCCCCAGCCTGCGACGACCGGATGAAAGCATAATCGCTATTCCTTTGCCGTTAGTACGCATTAATCAGCCTTTATCGCCCACAAAGCAAATAGGTGTTATCAATACCACAAAAGAGACTATTTGTCTAGCTTGCGATGTGGCAGTTTTAATGTGCGACCCCGAATGGAAAATTAAAACAGGGGTAGAAATTCTCGTATTTATCCATCGCCCTCAAGAAGATTTTTCCGATCTACTCAGTCGTTGGCGGCAGACTCAGGTGCTACTGGAACGAGGTTATGAGTGGGTGATGCCCTCTCGCTACAAACACGTTCTCAGTGAGGAGGCGGAAAACATCCATCCTCTGTTTGTTGTTTTTGCCCAAACTCCAGAACGGATTATACGGGGGCTGAGCGGAGCTTATCTACCTTTTGTAGTTCAGAATCTCGATAGTTTTAACGAGGAAGAAACTCCACCCGCCTTGTCGTCGGAAAGTCCAGCCGTATAGGGAAAGTCAAAAGTTAAAAGTCAAAACAAGGAATTTTTTGCCTTTTCCCTTTTCTTTCCCGACGCCCTATCGCCTATCGGACGAACTGGGGCATGATTTCTGCGGCGGTAAACAAGCCGTATGTGCCCTGCCGATGCAAACTTGTGGCTGCCTTGAGATAACCAAACGCGGGGCCACATACATTTGCTGCCATACTGGTTTCATCTCCCAGAGTGAAGGTATGGGTCGAGATTTTGCCCTCAAAAGTGCGACCCGTTATCTGAACGTTAGTACTGAGGGGTTTTTTCGCATGGCGGGTATCGACGACGCCGCCTACGGTGACGCGATCGCGCGAGCAAATTCCCGCCAGTTCTAACATCACGTCGTCGGCGTGTTCCATATTTTCTAGGGTCAGTATACCATCAGTCCGATCCAGAAGCGCTTCTACTTCCGCATCTGTCATGGCTCTGGCTTTCTCAACGTTATAACCGGGCAAATGGGCAATATCTTCGCGGATAGTAGAACGGTAAGCTTCCCAGTTAGCAATTCCGACACCAAAAGTAATTTTGACGCTGTGAATTTCCGCATAGCTTTGTGCAGCCAGGGCAGCTGCTACTGTCAGCAGTCCGGGAGTTGCTCCGCATCCAGTCATATAAGTAATTCCTGCTTGTCGCAGGGTATCTTTTAATTCCAGTAGCTGCTCGACCGCCGAAGTGCGTTTGATCGCATCTACCAAAACTCCCTGCCAACCGGATTCGATAAACTGATGCACTACGGAAGCAATAAAAGTGTTTGGTAAGTTTGGCAAGGCTAAGAAATATCCATCCACAGATGCTTGTGCGATTAAATCTGCGATGCTGCGATCGCTGAGAATGCCACTTGGCTGCAAGTATCCCACAGAACCCCGTGACTGGTAAGAGCCTATGCAGGCGTCTGGATTTAACCCTTCTTCAACATAGGCATAGCCTTCTCGATCTGCTACGGCTACCCAAAGCATCTGTTTTTTGCCAGCCAGCACCCTGGCGGCAGCTTGCCCCAATCCTCCAAAACCGAGTACCCCGACGCGAATGGGACTTGCGATCTGCTCTGCACTCATAAGACACCTTATATTCTGACAACTTCTCATTATCCTGGGTTATATGTCATTGGATATCTTGACTGCTGTGGCGAGTTAAGCGAAACTGACAAATAATTGAGGACTTAATCGCTTAATTAATAAGTTGTGTTAAGTTTTGATTCGCTTTAACCTGTATGGGTAAAGTGAAATAAACAGAAGCTTTTGCCGAATAGCCTTTGTGCGAAGGCGGGAGCCTGCTACCCCAGATCGCTCGCTGATTTCAAGTAGTCTTTAGGGTTCAGTTAAGAGCATGGAGACACTAGAGTTTGTAATTTATCCCGACGGTCGGGTAAAAGAAAAAGTTACTGGCATTGTGGGCTACTCGTGTGCTGAGGTGACGGCTGCGATCGAAGCTCAGCTCGGGCAAGTACTCAGCCAGGAGCAAACATCTGAATATTTCGCAGCAGTGCTGGAACAGCCTGCGACAGCGACAGCCCAAGCCACTTTTAGCGAGTGGTAATTTTTTTTCAGTCTAGTTTGATTTATTTACCGGAGCATATGTCACACTTTAGCCAAATCAAAACTCAAATCCGCAATCTTGCTTCCTTACAAGCTGCTTTGACAGATTTAGGGATTGACTGGAAAGAAGGCCCTTGCCCAGTGCGCGGTTATCGGGGTCAAACAATAAATGCGGAAATTGCGATCGAGCAAGATAACGGTTACGACATCGGTTTTAGCTGGAATGGCAACGAGTACGAATTGGTGGCTGACTTGCAGTTTTGGCAGCAAGCATCGTCTGTAGATAGATTCCTGAGCAAAGTGACTCAGCGTTATGCTTTCCAAACTGTATTGAACGAAACTGCTAAGCAAGGTTTTCAGGTTGCCGAACAACAACAAAATGAAGATGGTTCGATCCGGCTGGTAGTGCAACGTTGGAGGGGCTGATGTCCGACTTTTCTGGCCCACGAGGAGATGATGCCACCGATTTTTGTCTAGCAGTGGGAGACAAAAATTCCACAGTCAAGACGACAGATTCCACAAGGTCAGGTTTTGAACCGGAGCTGGGTGGTGTCTTTCGAGATGAGCCAGAGCGATCGGGCTTTGAGCCGGAACTGGGTGGTGTACTGCGTCAGAAAGGTGTTTATGTAGATGAAATTACTTGCATTGGCTGCAAGCATTGCGCTCATGTAGCCCGCAATACTTTCTACATAGAACCAGACTACGGTCGCTCTCGCGTCGTTCGGCAAGATGGCGACTCAGAAGAGCTGATCCAAGAAGCGATCGATACTTGTCCGGTCGATTGCATACACTGGGTAGACTATACAGAGTTGAAGAAACTGGAAGCAGAACGAGAGGAGCAAGTGATACCGCCTGTTGTGGGATTTCCGGTCGATCGCGCTCTCCTTACTACCAAACGCCGTCAGCAAAAGCGAAAGCCGAAGAGAAATTCAGAAGGCGTCGGGCATCGAGGCTAGAAGCTTCGTCAAGCGAATGAAAAAACCGGCTTTCTCGACCCCCATAGGGGTATATCAAGGTGGGGCTGTATCGCTCGGCCTTTTTTTTGTGAATGTTGGTTTTTTTTGGTCTTATAGGTAAGATAGCCTTAGAAATACGAGTATATAGGAGAGGTAAGGCGAGTTTTGACGATTTCCTTGAATATGCGGATTTCGATCGCAGATGATATCTTGTTTCGAGAACTAGACGGCGAATCGGTTATTCTCAATCTTAAAAGCGAACGTTATTTTGGTTTGGATGAAACTGGCACTCGTATGTGGATAGCTCTGAGTAGATATGATTTGATACAGCAAGCTTACGAAGCTTTACTATTAGAATACGATGTAGCTCCGGAACAGCTACGTACCGACTTGTATCGCTTGATCGAGCAGCTACTAGCGCATGGATTGGTGAATGTCAGCAATCAGTAGTTGGCAGAAGTTACGGAAACTATCTAAGGCAGAGCTAACGCTACTGGTTTGGACGATAGTGCTGCTGCCCCTGACGGCTTTGTCTGTAAAGTTTTTTGGCTTCCGACGTATATATTGTGCAATCGCTAAGCTTAATAGGGGTAACAGGTATTTATCGCCGATGGTGGAGAAAAGCGAAGAGCGAAATGAGAGCAAATGCCTAACTAAGGCTCATACGATCGCTCGGATAGTCGGTATAGCTAGCCAGCACGGTTTCTATCGCGCCAACTGCTTGCAAAAGTCTTTAGTTATCTGGTGGTTACTCCGACGTGAAGGTATAGAAACTGACCTGCGTATAGGTGTACGCAAACGGGAGGAAAAGTTGGAGGCTCACGCTTGGGTAGAGTATCTTGGTGTTGTGCTAAACGATCGCAATGACATTTATGAGCAATTTGCGCCTTTTGCCAGTGCTATCTCGCCAATGGGAGCAAAAGTACCATGAGCGGTATCGTTGGGATAGTTAATTTGGACGGTAAGCCAATCGACAAGCAGTTGTTGCAGCAAATGACTGAATTCATGAACTATCGAGGGCCAGACGATCGCAATATCTGGTTTGACGGTCATGTAGGCTTCGGTCATACGCTGCTGCGAACAACATCAGAGTCTGCAAGAGAGCAACAACCTTTTTGCTTGAACGGTCAGGTTTGGATTGTAGCTGATGCGCGGGTAGATAGTAGAGCAGAACTGATTCAAAAGTTTAATGGCGATATCGCTCTTGAGACAGCTACGGATGCGGAACTTATCCTACACGCTTATTGCCATTGGGGAGAAGATTGCCTGAAACACTTGCTGGGAGATTTTGCTTTTGCGATCTGGGATTCTAGACGGCAACGCTTATTTTGTGCCAGAGACCATTTTGGCGTGAAACCGTTCTATTATGCTCCTGTGGGGAATTGTCTGATATTTGGCAATACGCTAAATAGTTTGAGAATTCACCCCTATGTCTGCGATCGGCTGAACGATCTAGCGATTGCAGATTTTCTGCTGTTTGGCGATAACCAAGAGTCAGATACAACTGCTTTTGCAGATATCCAACGTCTACCGCCAGCACATTATTTAACTTGGTCTAATCTTGGGTTAAATATCAAACGTTACTGGACACTACCACTAGATGGTTATATTCGATACAAACGACCGGAAGAATACGTCGAACATTTTAGAGAGTTGATGGGAACGACGGTTAGTGACAGACTGCGGACTAACCGAGTTGCTGTCTCGATGAGTGGGGGGATGGACTCTACAACCATAGCCGCCACTGCCTGCCAATTGTGTAATCAAGATACTTTTGATTTAAAAGCGTTCACTGTTGTCTATGATAAATTAATTCCAGATGAAGAACGTTACTATTCGGGATTAGTAGCAGAAGCTTTAGGTATTCCCATTCACTACCTAGTTGCAGACGACTATACTTTGTTTGGGAAAGCGGAACAGCCTCGATCTGGCTATGCCGAACCTAGTAATGTTTCTGTATTACCAATTTTGGCAGATCGATTAAAACAAATTGCAGCCCACAGTCGAGTTCTGTTAGATGGTAATGGTGGCGATCCAGTTTTTTATTCTTGGGGAGCTTACTTTTATTTTGCCTACCTGGTGAAAAACTGGCAATTAGGTCGTCCGCTCGTAGATACGATTGAGTATGTTGTCTCTCATAAACGCCTACCCCAACCGGGAGTGCGATCGAGGGTGAAGCGATGGTTGGGAATTCGTCCCCCGGTTCCTGCCTATCCCAGCTGGATAAACACTGATTTTTCCGCTAAATGGGATTTGACTGGGAGATGGGAACAGTTTTACCGCGAAAAACCGCTGATTCATCCTGTCCGTCCAGAGGCATATCAACAGCTTACCAGTTTGAGCTGGTCATTCTTGTTTGAAAGGTACGATCCGGGAGTAACGGGTCTGCCGGTAGAGGTACGATATCCCTTTTTCGATCTGCGTCTGGTAAATTACTTATTGGCAATTCCACCAGTACCTTGGTGCTTGCATAAAGAACTGATGCGGGTGGCAATGCGGGGAATTCT
>NZ_JACJUP010000740.1:0-3548 GCF_014748295.1 Planktothrix sp. FACHB-1355
TTGGGTTAAATATCTATACAGAAACCCGGTTTATAGTCCTAAATGATATAATCTTATGGTAACTCTATTTCCAAAACAATGATTGCCGATCGAAGCCAAGATTACATTTCTCCTCAAGATTATCTAGCAGGAGAAGAAATCAGCCCCATCAAGCACGAATATATTGATGGAAAAATCTACGCAATGGCAGGTGCAAATGATGCCCATGTTACCATTTCTCTCAATCTTGGTTCATTGTTAAGAAATCATGTGCGAGGTACTGGTTGCCGTGTCTATATGGTGGATATGAAAGCATTTATTGAAACAGCGAATATCTTTTACTATCCTGATGTGATGGTAACTTGTGATGAACGCGATCGAGCATTTCCAAACCATAAAAAATATCCTTGTTTAATTGTCGAAGTTTTATCCCAAAAAACAGAAGCATTCGATCGAGGTGACAAGTTTGCCGACTATCAGCAATTAGAAACCCTCCAAGAATACGTTTTAATTAGCCAAAAGCGCCAGCGTGTAGAATGTTTCCGTCGCAATGCCGAGGGTTTTTGGGTATTGCAAACATACAATCAAGGCAGCGAAATTCATTTAGCAAGCATTGATTTTCACATTAGCATTGATGCTTTATATGAAGATGTGACTTTCGGAGATAATGAAGCAGGAAATTAGAAACCCGGTTTCTTTGAGAAACCGGGTTTCTGGGCTTCATTTTCTCATTCCACTACCTCAAAAGTTTGATAAAAAACCTGCCAATTACCTTGCTTTTCTAATTCTTCAAATAACTCCTTAATTCGTTCAGCATTCCATTCTGGTAAAGCTTCTTCTCGTTTGGGAGTCAACCAAGGTAAATGCAAAGGTTTCTGCAAAACAATTGCTAAAAATTCTTCCTTTCCCGTTTCTTTAAAAATAAACTTTTGCCCGGTTTTACCAGCCCAAGAATATTTTTGAGGTAGCAAAAATGGCGGTTTATCCATGATAGCATCGATCGCATAACCGAAGGATGGACAGTACAAAACTGTACCCTGTTTACTGCGATTAAACAACAACAATTGATAGTTAGGGTATTCTAGATCGATCGCCATCCAAAGTTTCTTATTTACGGGAATAGTTGGCGGCATTTCTGATGGAGGTGGAAGTTCCAAATATGCGCCTCTATTTAGCCCTATTTGGTTCGCTTCATCTTCTGTTAAAAACTGTAGCCAATTGGGATGAGATTTTGCTTGTTTCTGTAATATTTGCCAAATCGCTTGTTCGTATTGTCCTAGAGAGTAGTAAGCATTGCCTAAACTTTCCAAAGAATTGGCTTCCCCTTGGCGATCTTTGATTTCACGGTAAATAGCTAAAGACTGTTCGTGAAATGCGATCGCTTTTTCAAACTGTCCTAAAGATTGATAAGAATTGCCGATATTATTCAGACAATTCGCTTCTCCTTGGCGATCGCCAATTTCTCGACAAATAGCTAAAGACTGCTGAAAGTATGCGATCGATCTTTTAATTTGTTCCAACGAATCATAATCACTATTTAAATTTTCCATTCCCAAAACTTCGGATTCGATCGCAAACACCCCCGTACTCCAATCAAAAAAATCAGGGGCGCGACGAATCAAGTATGTAATCGCAAAAAGTGGTAAAATAAAAACAAAACAAATGTTACTGAAATCATCTCTAAATTTTTCGCGTCGTTGATTTAAGTGACTCAGAATGGGAGGAACTGTATCGAGATTATAGTAATTACCATCTCCTCCATATCCAGGTTTAATATAAGGTTCTAGGGACTTTTCTAAACCTTGAATTAGGAGAATATTTATATTTTCTCGGTCTGGAAGATTGACCACAATATCGTAGAGATTTTCAACGGGTGGCGTTTTCTTGCCGAATATATCTCGCTTATAGTTCGGTGGTGGTAGCGATAAAACTCGAAACTTTTTTTCGGGTAAATCTTGCTGTATGCGCTGAATTATCCTAGCTGTTTCTGCTGTCGAACATTGGACAAATACAATCCCAAAGCCTTTTCTGCGCTTCAAGGAACGCAGAAGTGCCTGATAAACTTTGTCTGATTTGGTAATATTCATAAGACTTGAACCTTTACAAGTGCATTCTTAAATTTTGTAATTTCTTTAATGAGGGGATGAACATCATGCCAAATTCGTAACTTTCGATTCTCATAATACCGATATTCAAGCAAACACCGATTTAATAGCAACTGTAGGTGTTCCTCGTTATTATTTGCTTGCTTCAAATTAGAAACACTTGCCAAAATCTCCCACTCATTTTCTCGAATAGTTCTTTGATAAGTTTCCCGCGCCTCTTCAATTGCCCATATAGCCGCTTCCTCAGTAATGGGTAACTCATCTATCGATTCGATCGCTTTTTGAATCAATTGCATCAAGTTTCGCACATGACCGCCACTCATCAAACAAAGCAGTTTCAATGTATCGGGACTATCAAACACGGCAGGAGTATCTAGTCCTGCGATCGGCCCTTCTAAAGTTTTAGCTAAATTGGGATCGATCGCCTCAACCCGACGGCAGATAATCTCTCGCATTTTACCTAATCCGGCTTGATTTTCGCTACCATCTGGATTGCGTACCATCACCATTGGTAGTACATCAGGTTTATCATAATTATCTTCAAGCTGTGTTGCTCTACCTGAATACACCATCGCAATAGGTACAGTATAAATAACATGACAAGCTAATCCGCGCAGAATTTCACTCCGATTCAAATAAATCTCATCATAATTACTAGGCTTTCCCTCTTCTTTAGTCTCCACAATTCGATCGAGATTGTCAGCAACTAACACGATGCTGCGATAATTGGCAGGCAACGATTTTTGCGCTTCCTTGATAAAGCTATTTAATGCTTCCAGCAGAGATGGAGTATTAGCATTAATCTTCTGGCGTAATTCTCGTCGCTTGTCTGGAGTCGCCCGCAAACTAGCCGTGATTTTGGCAAACTGAGATATCTGTCCCTCTAAATTCAAGCCATCTAATGAAATGTCAGTAAGCGCCAGATCTTTGAGAGATTCCCAGCGTTCTTTTAGCCAGTTCACCAAAGGATTATGTTCCTGTAAATGAACCGTTTCTACTAAATGTCGCGTACAAGCAAATAAAATATCTGCATATTCAGCATCTTGAGGTTCGATATCCTCATCATCTGCCGCAAAATAAACCACAAAATACTTCTTTTCTTCTAAATATTCTTTTAATCGTAAAAGTTCTGTAGATTTTCCAACACCTCTATGTCCAGAGTAAAGTTGGCAGGTTGCTTGTTTGGATCGAGTAATTTTACGACCCAATTCTCGGATCACTTCCCAACCGCCTCGCACATCTTTGCAATCAACATAAACCTCTTTTTTCGGAGATTGAAATGGTTCAAAAGAACTGTATATTTCGGTTAAATAATCTAAGTCCACAGGCTACCTCAAGTAATTTTAAACTCAAACCTATTATACTATAATAGTGGCAGCAAATATGATATATAACTAAATGGGAAATGAACCTCGTAGACCAACAAAGCTGCAAATCGAACGCCATACCATTTTTTTGGTTAAT
>NZ_JACJUP010000741.1:0-3606 GCF_014748295.1 Planktothrix sp. FACHB-1355
TTTATTGAGCGTGCGTAAAACCCCATCCCCTTGCGGGTGGGGATGAAAGCACGGTCAAAAGAAGGGGCTCGATGCCCCTTCTTTTGACAATTAGCGTTGTTTTAGAAAGTTAATATATCGATTGACAGCTTATTCCAAATCACCGCCAACAGAGGAGTAAAAAGTTGGTATTTGTTGACGGTATATATAAAACTTTGCTACTATATTCTCATCACCAAATGTTCAACGCAATGAAAAGAACTGTTAGCATTCCAGTTGATTTACCGAGCGATAGATTTCTGCCACTAATGAATCAGTGTGCAGAAATATTTAACGCTCATATCGACTGGTCATTAGCTAGCAGAACCTCTAACAAAAATAAGGCACACAAGGATTTATATCGCTTGCTTAGAGGGCAATTTCATGAAGTGCCTTCTGCTTTGGTGCAAACTGTCAGAGATAACGCATTAGAAGCTGTTAAAGCTACCAAGTTTAAACGCACTCCCAGAAAGAAACCTACATCAGGATTGAGATACGACAAGCGAACTATGACGCTAAGAGGTAAGCATATTAAAAAGACAAATCGGTACAAGTCTAGGTTCCGCTGTAAAAATTGCGGACACAAAACTCATGCCGATTTGAATGCTGCTAGGAATATTCGCGATGATTATTTTCTCTCCTCTACCCAAAAGACGGAGGAGCAGGGTTCGGTCAATAACCCGGATGTTTCAACCAGTTTCTCTGGTTAGTTACAAGCCCCATCCCAAGAGTGGGTGGGGCGGTTGACCTGTTCATCTTTTAATCCAAAATCTAAAATCTAAAATCCAAAATAGCTATGGTTTTCCGTGAAGAGTTTGAACTGCTGCTACGAGCCCGCTACCCTTTAATTTACATTCCCACTTGTGAAGAAGAACGAGTGGAAGCAGCGATCGCAGAAATTGCAAAAAAACAAGGCAATCGCGGTATTTATGTGTGGGATTTTGTGGATGGCTACCAGGGGAATCCCAACGATGCAGGTTTTGGGCGTCGCAATCCCTTGCAAGCGCTGGAATTAGTAGAAAAAATAGCAGCCTCTGCACCAGCTATTTTCATTCTGCGCGACTTCCACCGTTTCTTGGAAGATGTCGCTATCTCCCGCAAACTCAAGAATTTAGCGCGGTTGCTCAAATCTCAACCCAAAAATATAGTCATACTGTCGCCCAGAATCGCTATTCCAGAGGAACTGAGCGAAGTTCTCACGGTGTTGGAGTTCCATCTGCCGGCTGCACCTGAAATTAAAGCAGAAGTAGAACGCTTGTTAGCAGCTACCGGGAAATCTCTGGAAGGCAAGATATTAGATGAAATCGTTCGTTCCTGCCAAGGTCTTTCGATGGAGAGAATTCGCCGCGTCTTGGCAAGGGCGATCGCTACTCACGGCGAATTGCTTCCCGAAGATGTGGAACTGGTTTTGGAAGAAAAACGCCAAACTATTCGCCAAACCCAAATATTAGAATTTTATCCCGCCACGGAAAATATATCCGACATTGGCGGTTTGGATAACTTAAAAGATTGGTTGCTGCGGCGAGGCGGTGCATTTTCGGAACGCGCTAGGCAATACGGTTTGCCCCACCCCAGAGGTTTGCTGTTAGTGGGAATTCAGGGAACTGGCAAATCTCTGATGGCAAAAGCGATCGCCCACCACTGGCACCTACCCCTACTCCGCCTGGACGTGGGGCGTTTGTTTGCTGGTTTGGTAGGCGAATCCGAATCTCGCACCAGGCAAATGATTCAATTGGCAGAAGCTTTATCTCCCTGCGTGTTGTGGATCGATGAAATAGACAAAGCTTTTTCCGGACTGGATGGCAAAGGCGATGCCGGCACCAGCAACCGCGTATTCGGTACTTTTATCACTTGGTTAGCCGAAAAGATTTCGCCTGTGTTTGTCGTCGCTACAGCTAATAACATCCAAACTTTACCTGCGGAAATGCTTCGCAAAGGCAGATTTGATGAAATCTTTTTCGTCGGTTTGCCTACCCAGGAAGAACGCAAAGCCATTTTTGCGGTGCATTTATCTCGGTTGCGTCCCCACAACCTGCAAAATTACGACCTCGATCGACTTGCCTACGAAACGCCGGATTTTTCTGGCGCAGAAATTGAGCAATCTTTGATTGAAGCTATGCACATCGGTTTTAGCCAAAACCGGGATTTCACCATAGATGATATTTTGGAAGCCGCCAGCCAGATTGTACCTTTGGCGCGAACCGCACAAGAGCAAATCCAGTTTTTACAGGAATGGGCTGCCGCTGGCAAAGCTCGCTTAGCCTCTAAGCACAGTAGCCTCAGCAATAGAATTCAGAGCCAATTCCGATAGCCTAATTGCACATTTTGTGATAGAGAATATAAAGATGTCTCTTAGTTTTTTCGGAAATAAAGAGAGATATGGTATAATCACGGTCGGACTGCGGAGTAGGCATGAGTTTTTCAGGCATTGTCAAATTTTTGCTCGGTTTCATCATCGCGATCGGCTTAATGATCGGCGCAGGCGTAGCAGCAGCACTCTACTTTGTCACCAAGCTAACTGCACCTCCTCCCAAACCCATTTTTCCCAACGACAAACCGATCGTCAAAGCCCAAGCAACAGCAGCTCAAAACCCGCCAAGACCTTCACTTACCAAGTCCGCCGCTGTTACGCCAACCCCAACTAAAACTCTAGTTGCACAGACTCCCACTGCGGAAGAACCGAGTCCTACGCCAACGCCCAGCGAAACTCCTTCGCCAAAACCGCTCGAACCTGGAGCCTACAGAGCCCGCGTCACTTGGTCTAAGGGTCTCAGTATTCGCAATGGCCCAAATACAGAATCCGAACGCATTGGTGGTGTAGGTTATAACGAAAGTATCGTTGTCTTGAGTGAAAGCGAAGACAAAAAGTGGGTGAAGATCCGTTTGGAAGATGGAAATACCGAAGGTTGGGTAAAAGCGGGAAATGTCGAGAAAGTTGAATAGGTATAGCTTTTTAGAGGTCGATGAAAATTCTAAAACTCGTAGCGAATTTTAAATTTTAATTGCAATATTTGGAGAATCGCTTCAGTATTTAGGAGCGGGGTGGTAGGTTATACAACTATGAATCTATAAATCGCCAAACTTAAAACCTCACCCCTTTCTTCAAAAATTATGTACGACAAAAACTCACATAAATATCTTATTCAAGCCGCTATTACGGCTGGATTAGGTGCAGGCATCGTGACAACATTTGCTGTCAGTCAGGGACAAAATCCTCTGCTCGCTCTCCAAATTACTTGCTTTGCTGTTATCGTTGCTTTAGTGTGCGATCGCCTCGGCCTAATTTAAATTAAATAAGGCGGCTACCGGAATTTTTTCCCAAACCAGTACCTTTGATGTTATGCGTTGTTTTCGGGGTACAAGAATGAATAATCAACCGTTAACAACGAACACATCTTGGTATAACATTTTTCTGCATGGAAAAATGTCGATCGTCTAGTAGTCGCTTTTATTGTTGAGGCTACTTATCAGCCCCATCGTCTCGTAAAGTCCAGAAGCAATGGACTTGGTTTTCTGTAACAGACAGATCGCCAGCTACTACAGTTCATTGAGAACATTTGTAATCCAGCGATAGCAAGCAATCAGGCA
>NZ_JACJUP010000742.1:0-3528 GCF_014748295.1 Planktothrix sp. FACHB-1355
GTACTCCATTTGGGAAACAACTTCTGCATAACCTCCCATAGAATGCACGGTTTGGCATAGCTTGGGAATGTAATTAGTTTTGTAAGAATAACCCAGGTTGGTATGAGGATAAAATGCACGAAAAGCCTGAAGAAATTCTTTATAGTTAGTTTGAAATTGCCCGATATCTACAATAAAAAAAGAATCGCCGTATTCTTTTTCTAACTTGTGAAGCGTTTGCCAAGAAATTGCCATTTGGTTACTTTATGAGTACGATCGAAATGTGAATGTAAATGCCCTAATTTTTCATTTTCAGGAAAATTTATTTGCCCAATGATGAAATTATAGTGCCGTAAACTTTTTTGCGATCGGCACAGTATGCTCATCCGTTAGCTCGATATGCCGGGAAAAAATTGCTATTCACAAGATTTTCCACTGCCACATTCAAATGTTTTGCCCGCAGGTTAACTAAATGCAGATATTTTTCTTCATCTGTAATTAAGCGGAGGGTTGAGAAAGTGCGTCTTTCCTTAGAAAAACCTGCTTTGAAATGGTAGAGACTATCTTTACCGCCACCTACACCGCCACCGAGATGAAAAACTCGATCGCCTCGTTCCTTCGCCCACAAGCGAATGTAATCAAACATTAGTGTGGTGGGCGCTTGTTTGAGAAATTCGTTTCTAGTTCCTCCTAAGTGATATTGAACGATTCCGCAACACTCGGTAAATATTCCAGAACAAGTTACTTTCCCCTCTAACTCCATCATACACAAATGGACTTTCTCACCTAATTTAGAAAAATTGTCAAAGTATCGATCGTCAAAATAGTAAGTTCGAGTAGCTTCTACCCGATCCATCGTTTCGTAATAAATCGAGATAAATTCCTTAATTCCCTCTGAAAAAGAAACCATTTTAGGAGTCATTCCAGACCGTTTCAACCTATTAATTTTAGTGCGATGTTCTGGTCTAGTTTGTTGCCATATTTCCGCTTCTGAGAGTGTTAAGTTTACAGCTACAGTTTCGCCACTAACTTGGCAGATATCTGGCGATAAAATTTCCTCCAATCCGCCATTAAGGATCGGATTCAAGCGAAAAAATGCCGAGCAAAATCCTTTAGCGCGGAATGCAGAGATTAACTCATTTATGGCTAACTTAACAAACTCTCTATCGTTTGCTGCTGCTTCGCTTAAGACAATTCCGGGGTATCCGTAAGGAGAGACGACATCAAAAACTTCTGCTGTTGCTAAGTTTGACTCGAATAATCCATCACAACGTCGCCATAAATATGGCAAGAAAAATATTTTGTCATCCTCAAATATTAAGATAGCTTCAGCAGCCGCCTTATTCCTGAGCGATTCTAAATAAACATACTCAGGCAAATGATAAATATCGTGCCATAGTTTTGCTAGTGTTTCCAGCCACAAATTATCTGTTAAATCGATTATTTGCGTATTCATTCACTTTTTCTCCAGGAGTAATTTAAATTAGTCGCGTCCGCTTAGACGATAGTATGAATCAGGAGTACGCCAGCGGATAAAATTCTCCATAACTGGATTTATCTGCACTTTAGCAGGAATATGTTTGACTGGGAAACGCATCCCGTCTTTGAAGACACAGAGCGCTTCATCTTCTCGAGAGTGCTGACCGTAGACAATTTGGTGGATTTTACCGGAACGGCGACAGACCTGTACGAAATCAAACACCAATCCAGTACCGATGTAGGTTGACAATGCTTCTGTTGCGACGTAAACGCTTTGGATATAAGCAGTACCTTCGACAGCATGAGCCTCAATATATCCCCCCAATTTTCCTTCAATTAAACCTGCTAAAATTAAACGCCGTTTGGGGATGATATAGTTGGAAATACTGGCGATATATTCATCTTTGGATGGCACTGCTTTGTAGCTTCCTCGCGTTAAAGCAGAGACTAAAACCTCATATCCCTGTTCTTGCAGTAGCAGCGGATCGATTAACTCCACAATCTCCGCCCGCTTGCGACTTCTTCTCACATGATTTCTGCGATTAGAAGAAAGACTTTCTAAATCGTAGTTTTGGATATCAGTTAATAAGTGAACTGGGATCGAGCCGTTGGTAAATTCTACGTCTGATTCCGATAAGGCCGAGCGAAATCCCCAGCAAAATAAAGTTGGGCGCGTTGCTTGTTTGGCAGTTAAAGAAGCTATTAAATGAATCGGCTGATAAAAGCCAGGACGCAACTTTTCCCAGTAGCGTCCCTGATGAAAGATTGTGCTAGCTCCTTCTTTTTGTCGCCAGTTGGCAAATTCTTCTTCTGTCATGGAAAAGATACTTACTTCCGATATGTCTTTGAACATGGTGTGTTTTAAATTTCCGAGGTGTTTTATTTGCGGTTAGCGATCGCTCTTGTCCGGTCAAACAATGTTTATTTTCACTCAGCAATGCCAAGCCTAACCTTGTCACTTTCAAGTCCCATTAATTCCCCATAAATTTTTCCATTGTATCCTGTGCTGATTGGTTAATTCCATCTTTTTTGACAACTTTCCAGATAGTTAAAAAAAGAATTTTTAGGTCAAGCCATAAGCTCCAATTATCTACATACCAAACATCTAATTTGAATTTTTCTGACCAGGAAATGCTATTGCGCCCGTTGATTTGGGCCCAACCCGTGATCCCTGGCATAACATCGTGACGGCGTGCTTGTTCGGGGCTGTAACGCTCCAGGTATTCTACCAAAAGAGGCCGGGGGCCAACAAAGCTCATATCGCCTTTGAGAACATTCCACAGTTGGGGAAGTTCATCTAAACTGGTTTGGCGCAGAAATTTACCGATCGCAGTGATCCGCTGTACGTCAGGGAGAAGATTGCCATCGGCATCGCGATCGTCAGTCATGGTGCGAAACTTATAAAAGGTGAAGATGTGACCGTCTTTACCGGGACGTGCTTGGGTGAAAACAATCGGTCTGCCCATACGGAGGTAGATCGCGATCGCTACAAATACGATAAAAGGAGAAAACACTACGAGAGCAAGAGCAGCAAACAATCTATCTAATACATACTTAATTAATCTGTTGAATTGGGTGATTGGTGATTGATGAGTAGCCATTGGTGATTCCCCACTTATAGTGATTGAGAGACAATTTCAGAATTTTATTCATCCTCGCTACCATTCTATAGATTGGTAGCTCGCTCAATTTAGACTGTATGCAACCTATTCCATTTAATTTTTTTAATCTCCTTTAATATTTCCTCCCCATTTTCATATCTATCTTTTATTCTACGAGCCATCATTTTATCAAGCAAATTTAAAAAATCACTTGATATATTTACAGTGTATTGCCGCCACTGTAAGTTATGGTTTTCGTCGTACATATTTTCACACCCCGGACTTCTTTTGGTCAAATAATAAACAAAACACCTCGCTAGGGAATAGAAATCGGAGACATATTTGCAATACCTTCTTTCCTGCTCTGGCGCACGAAAGCCATCGCCTTTAGGTTTTTTTTCTAGCAATGAAAGTATAATATATATTATATTTCTGTAGATTTTTCTGTAAAAAAAATTTTTTCTTGTCA
>NZ_JACJUP010000743.1:0-3599 GCF_014748295.1 Planktothrix sp. FACHB-1355
GCACCGGCATTTTGGCAGCTCTTGGTATGATGGGCGCAGATATCGGGTTAGAAAATCAGCGGATTGTCGCTGGGGAACCGGTGGCAGATTTGCGAGTGCGTCACAGTAAGTTAAAAGCTTGTCAAATCGGCGGTGAAATGATACCTCGTTTGATAGATGAAATTCCGATTTTAGCCGTAGCGGCAGTATTTGCCGAAGGTACAACCGTAATTCGGGATGCAGCGGAATTGCGCGTCAAAGAAAGCGATCGCATCGCTGTCATGGCAAACCAACTCAACAGGATGGGTGCGAAAGTAACGGAATTACCGGATGGTTTGGAAATTACTGGCGGTACGCCTTTAACAGGTACTGATGTTGACAGTCATACCGATCACAGGATAGCAATGAGTTTGGCGATCGCAGCTCTCAACGCTGACGGTACAACTACTGTTAACGGTGCCGAAGCTGCGGCAATTTCCTATCCGGATTTTACCACGACCTTGCAACAAATTTGCGGTCAAACCTAATTAACTAGGGTGCGTCAGAGCGCTAAAGTTAAAATTAAAGAGCCTTGCCAAAATTCTGCACCTCTGATGTACCCTACAGACTCTTTTTTTGTCAAACCCATGTCTTACAGAGATTTTACTTCTTTATATCTGCTAATACCTTTAGGCATCAATCTAAACTGTTAACAAGCAGTCAAAACTATTGACCAACTTTAAATATTTGCTCTGCTGTCAAATTCAACTCAGGAAAGATGGCAGATTGGATGCGATCGCTTCCTCTAAACTGATTAACCATATATTCTCCATCCACCATTTGATAAACCGAAATTGTCGGTTGTTTCGGATTGCCAATATAACGCCTACCACCCAAACCTAAATAGTCAACAATCCAATATTCCGGAATACCAAACTTTTCATATTCACCTAATTTCATTAGATAATCATCTTGCCAATTGGTACTGACTACTTCAATTACCAATCGCGTAGACTCACCTTTAGTAATTAAAGATCTTTTTTTCCACAGTGGTTCATTTTCTAGCGCTTTCTCATCCAGAACGATCGCATCTGGCCTATAGCCTGAATTATCCGAATCAGTAGGTCTAAGTACACATTGTCTGGCAACAAAGTAGGGAAGTTTTAATCGTCGAATTTCAATTAATGATTCAGCTGCTAATTCTGATGTTACCCGTTCGTGCGTTCCTGTTGGTTGCATTTCGACTATGACCCCATTATGCAATTCAAAAATACCGTTACCGTCTTCTGGATACCAATCCAGAAACTCATCTAGAGTCATTAGTTTTGATTCTGTTTCGATTTGGGTGATTTCTTGAACCATATTATCTTATTTGCTTTTATGATAATTTTGTTACTTCTATTCTAGATGAATTCCTGTTCGTAGTTAAAGAGAAGCCAAAAGGGTAAGAACAAAAAAGTTCATCACCCTTTTGGATGGTTTTCTACTCGTCTGTACTTAGAATTTGCGGCACTTTGAAAAATTCGCCATCTCGATCGGGAGAGCAATCGAGAATAGCTTCCCTGTCTGGATAAGGTCGCAGTTCGTCGGCTCGCGTGATATTGCTAACATCGATCGCCCTTGTGGTAGGCTTGACTTTACTCACATCTAACTCGCTCAACTGTTCAAAATATTCTAAAATACTGCCCAATTGAGTTGTGAATTGTTCTTCTTCGGCTGGGCTTAATTGTAAGCGGCCTAGAAGAGCAACTTTGCGGACTTGTTCGCGGTCAATCATAATTTTGAAAATGGGGGATGGGGAATAGGGAATGGGGAATGGGTCATTAATTATTAGTTCGCCGTTATTAGCAAATAACCAATGACCGATGACCGATGATTAAAAGAACACATCCATTTGCGATCGCCCAGTCGTCTTCAGCCAATTTTGAGCTTCGATGTAATTGTTAGGCGCAAGCTGAATCGCCTGCTTCCAATACTCCGCCGCCTTATCGTAAAAAGCTTCAGCTTCATCGGATTGACCCGCTTCCTTGGCCTTTTCTCCCTGGTAGTGGTAGATCACAGCAATATTGTTGAAAGCTGAAGGATGGCGGGGATTGAGTTCGATCGCTTGATGATAGTAATCCAAAGCTTTTTCATGTTCGCCGTTGCTAGCATGAATCAGCCCGATATTGTAGAGGATATAGCTGCGATCGTATGGATCTTCTTCCAGCTTTAGCGCTTCGTGGTAATTGTCCAAAGCTTCCGCATATTCACCATCACCTTGAGCGGACATCCCATCGCGGTAGTAGACAAAAGCTTCCTTTGCTTTTTTGTTAGCAGGCAGAATTTTGAGAATTATATCTGCCATGACGGTAAAACTTTTGTCGATGAAATTATCGTTGCGTTGCGTTCTTGGCATATCGGCCTCTGTTAAAAATGATTAATTACTTCAGACTTGCCTATCTGGTGGATATCGCTTTTAGACGCTCAATAGTTAATGTAGCGTCGATCGAGCGAGCGGGGGAGTGGGGGAGTTAAAAGTCAAAAGTCAAAAGTCAAAAGTCAAAATTAGGAATTTCTTCCCTCCTCCCTCTTCTCTCTTCCCTTTCCCTCTTCCCCTAGCCCCTATCCCTTGACCAAAACACCAGCTTCCCGTTGGATAGGCAGAACATCCAAAAGATCCATTTGAACGCAGTACTTTAAATCTTCGTGGCAGTCCAAGCGCAGCAAACGTTTACCGTGACTGGCGTGGTGCATCAGTTCGAGCAATCTATCTTGCCACTGGAGGTAAAGGGCGATCGCACCAATTACTTCATCATTGCCAGCGATATCATCTAATTTGGCATTTTGTGCCGTCACCAAGCTGTGAGCGATCGCACCAGCACAAGCGGTATCCTCCAGGGAAAAACTGCCTTCCCAACCGCTACCGACAATCCAAACCGTTTCTGGCTGCTGAGCTAGGATATAATCCACAACAGCCTTGCGATTGACAAACGCCGCCGCCAAAACCGAAGCAGCATCTTGGATTCTCTGTAGAGAACGAGTGCCGTTAGTAGTGCTGATAAACAATCGGCGTCCCTGCACCTGCTCTGGCGTACAATCTAGGGGAGAATTGCCCATATCGCAGCCCGGTACTTTCGCCCCGCCGCGTTCGCCTGCGCGAATCCGCTTTTCGGCAGGCCAATTTTCGCTCTCCCTCATTAATTTTTCCAGATCGCTGAAGACTTGAACCGCCTCGGCACCTGCTGCCAAAGCTGTAGCCATCGTTGTTGTAGCTCTCAAAACATCTATAGCGATCGCGCAATGGGGAACGCTATCGGTCGGAGTCAGTTCGGGGGTGTGGTAAACGAATAATTTCACAAGCCAGCTGCCAATAAAGTAACAATTTATTTGTTGTTCTTATCAATTAGTCAACAGCAAAAGTGTTACCTAGCTCAAGCCAAAAGCAATTTTACCTAGCCCGCTTGCCTGGGGATTAGGGCTAGGGCGTCGGGGCTAGGGATTAGGGGCTAGGAGTTAGGGAGGAGTGGGGGAGTCAAAAGTCAAAAGTTAAAAGTTAAAATTCCTCCCTCTCCCTCTTCTCTCTTCCCTCTTCCCTCTTCCCGACGCCCTAGCCCCTAGCCCCTAATCCCTAGCCCCTAGCCCCTAATCCCTAGCCCCTA
>NZ_JACJUP010000744.1:0-3591 GCF_014748295.1 Planktothrix sp. FACHB-1355
CCAACGTCGCCGCCGTCGCTATTCCCAGGTGACGGAAACAAAATATATCAGCGATAGTTCTCCCGCACCGCGCCGCGTTCGATCGGAAAGACTGCGACGGCGTTCCTACACCGCCGATACCAATTCGGCACCCACACAGCCGGTCAGGCAGTCTCGTCGGCGTTCCTACACCGCCGATACCAATTCGGCACCCACACAGCCGGTCAGGCAGTCTCGTCGGCGCTACTACACCGCCAATACCAATTCGGCACCCGCACAGCCGGTCAGGCAGTCTCGTCGGCGCTACTACACCGCCGATACGAACGCCGCCCCAGCAACATATCGTGCAGAGCGATCTCGCCGTCGCACAGTACAGCAATATACCGCTCAATCAGAAGCACCGCGTCGTCGCACAGTACGGCAGTATACCGCGCAATCGCAAGCTCCTCGTCGTCGCACAGAACAATATAGCAATAAGTCGGAGCCGCGTCGTCGCACGGTACAGCAGTACAATGCTGTCTCGGAAACTCCTCGCCGTCGCACGGTAAGGCAGTACAGCGCTCAATCAGAGTCGTCTCGGCGAACTCGGCGTTACTCCACCCCATCCTATACTGCTGCCGCCCCGGTACGGTCTCGATCGGAACGCCGTCGAGTCCAACGCGCTTCCTCGGCATCTCGATCGATACAGAGACAGGCACCGACTCTTGCCAGACCTCTACCGGCAGCCGCTCCCCCTACTATTGAACTGAACACTCACCGCTAAGGTCGAGAAAGAGTGGGGGAGTGGGGGAGCGGAAGAATTTAATTTTCGCTTTTCCCTCTTCCCTAACCCCTAACCCCGACGCCCTTTCCCTCTCCCCCTAATGATATGGATACAAGCAGACACCATCATACTGCGATCGAACTTGGGGGGGATGGATAATTTTACTCATTTTCTCTACCCTGTAAACAGAGATTAATTCGGGAGTTAATAACAGATGAACATACTGATGGAAGCCGCCACCAATACCCCTCATTTTCCAGTATCTTTTACAGCGGTCTATGTTGTTGGTTTTATCGCCGCTGTAACTATTGGCTCGATCGCCTGGTACAATTCCAAGCGTCCCGTAGGTTGGGAAGACAAAGAGCGCCCCAGCATTGTGCCGGAAGTTAAAAAGGATGAAACTCCAGGCATCGGCACACCTAGAAGCTAATCGGTAATAGGTAATGGCGAATGGCAACCTGTAAAGAAAAATTCCGCGCTCGCCAATTACCAATTACCCATTATCAACTAGCTCATAGCTAATTGTATCGATCGACCCAGCGGCGATACAGCTTTTGAATCTCTCCTAGCACGCGACTTTGAATTGGCTGGGGCGATTCGTTGCCTGGGTCGAGCTGCTGTAGCATAGTTAACAGTTTGGCTTCTTCATTAGCGACTTCGCCATCGCTGTAAATTAAAGCGCTGATGGCTTCGATCAAGTCTTGGCATTGTTGGGAGGTGGGGCGATCGCCTAAATACTCTTCCACCCACCGATAACACTCCTTCGGCTCTACTGACCGGAATTCATACAGCAAAGGTTTAATCTCCGGATCGTCGGCAACTCCCTTTTCTTTTGCTACTCGGTGCAGATATTCCCGTTCCTCCGGTTGAATTTTACCGTCAATCCAAGCAGCGCCGATGAGAATTTTAACGAGATTTTTGACGTTGGAGTTAGCAATCATTGGCTTTTCCCCTAAACTGATCCGTTCCTCACCCATCATTACTCAAAACTATTGCTAACCGCCTTTTTTTATTTTGACTTTTGAATGATTGACTTTTGACTTTTCTAGTCCCCAGTCCCTCTCTTTAAACGCACCATAAAAAAGCCGTCCATTTGATGTCGGTGGGGCCAAACTTTTATCCACCCAGCAGGTAATCTCAAGTCCATCAGCGGTGAATTGGAGGGTGGTGGTTCAATTTGCCAGCTTGGGCGATGGGAAAGAAATGCTTCTACGACACTTTCATTCTCTAAAGGATGCAGGGTGCAAGTTGAATAGACGAGGATGCCACCCGGCTTGACGTAAGCGGACGTTTTATTTAACAATTCTGTTTGCAGAGTCGAAAGTTGTCGCACTGTTTCGGGAGTTTGTCGCCAACGCGCATCCGCATGGCGATGCAGGGTTCCCAAACCGGAACAGGGTACGTCTAGTAAAACTCGATCGGCTAAATTAATAAATTGAGGTAGGTTGCAGCTATCTCCCGTACAAATTTCGATCGACTTTAAGCTGAGGCGTTGCGCGTTTTGTTTGAGTTTTTTCAGGCGGGAGGAAGTACGATCGCACGCCCACACCTTCCCTTTGTCTTGCATCAATTCTACAATGTGTGTAGTTTTTCCTCCCGGTGCCGCACAAGCATCAATAACGATTTCTCCCGGTTGGGGATCTAATAAATGCGTCACCATTTGGGCGCTGCTATCTTGCACCGTCCACCAACCCTCTTGGAAACCGGGCAGATTTTGAATTGCACCGCTGCTACCAATTAATCTCAAAGCTTGCGGTAAGTGAGGAACGCGCCTTACTAGAATATCAGCTTTTAGCATCGCTGCTTCCACTTGTGCGATCGAAGTTTGCAAAGGATTTATCCGCAAGTCAATTGACGGCGGTTGGTTCATCCATTCGCAAAGCAGTTCGGTTTCCTCTTCTCCCAATTGTTCTAACCACAGTTGCACAATCCAATCTGGGTAGCTGTGCAAAATTCCCAATCTTTCTACAGGATCTTTTGATAACTGTAAGGGATTTTGCTGGCTAATTTCCGATTCCCCTTCATTTTTAACTGTCAAACGGATGTATTGGCGCAATAAACCGTTGACAAAACCGCTAAGTCCTGCCAATCCGTTTTCTTTAGCTAATTCAACAGTGGTATTTACAGCAGCTGAAGGGGGAATGCGCTCTTCGTAACGCAGTTGATATAAACCTAAATGTAGAATTGCGCGTAAGTCTGGCGCTTGTTTGCTGGCAGGTTTTTTGCCCAGTCGATCGATCAGGGCGTCCAGAGTTCGTTGCCTTCTCACGCTGCCATACACTAATTCTGTCATCAACCCTCGATCGGCATCGCTTAAATCTGCCTGACGTAAGATGCGATCGAGCGCCACATCGGCAAAAGCGCCTCGATGAACGTCTCGCAGAGTCAGAAAAGCT
The DNA here is from genome assembly GCF_014748295.1 of Planktothrix sp. FACHB-1355. Lineage (NCBI taxonomy): Bacteria > Bacillati > Cyanobacteriota > Cyanophyceae > Oscillatoriales > Microcoleaceae > Planktothrix > Planktothrix sp. FACHB-1355. The sequence continues at coordinate 3,139 of NZ_JACJUP010000744.1, forward strand.
AATTGACGCGGATTTTGCTTGCTCATAATAGGAGCAAATGTAGTGAGGGACACCCTGTACTATTGCTATACAATGCGATCGCAACCATTCTCGATCGTAACTTAACAAACACTTCTTCTTAAGGATATCGCAGAATCGCAGCGCGTGTGTGGCAAAATTCTTCTTTTTTCTTACGAAGAACTTTTGTAAATTTCCTCTAGCTTCTCTTTTACAGATGGGGGGATGAAAGTAAAATGAATGTAAAAATTTCCCTTTTCCGCTTGCGCTTCCAAAACTTTTGCGTAAATATCTTCTTCTCCCACTCTCCCATCATTTGGAGCTAACAATTTTAACCTGATATTAGTCATTGGCGGCGGCATTTCATCGCCTTCTCCATTAGTATTGCTAACTTTAGCTTCTTTTGCAGATAATTCGACTAATGTCCCGTTCCATACATTACTGCTAATATGCTTA
>NZ_JACJUP010000745.1:0-3580 GCF_014748295.1 Planktothrix sp. FACHB-1355
TAAATTCTCGTGCAATATCTAAGCTTTGCTGTACGTATTCAATTGCTTGTTGATAGTTACCCAGGTTAGCAAAAGCAGCTCCCAAATTACCTAAAACTTCTGCTTCTTTTTGGCGTTCTTTGAGTTCGCGCAGGATTACTAAGCTCTGTTGGTAATACTCAATCGCTTTTTTATTGTCTGCTGAGGTAGCGTAAACAGCACCAATGTTCGCTAGAACTTCGGCTTCCCCCAGTCGGTCTTTTATTTCTCTTGCAATGGCTAAAGACTGTTCGTGATACTTAATCGCTTGGATATTATTTGATAGAGCATTGTAAACACTACCCAGCGTGGCTAAAGCCTGTGCCTCACCTTGACGATTTTTAATTTCTTGTGCAACTAGCAGTTCTTGCTGAGCAGTCTCAATTGCTTGGGTATAGTTCCCCAACTCATAGTAAGTAGTTGCTAAAATATGTAAACATACCAGTTCTCCTTCTCGTTCCTTGATTACTCGATAAAAATTTAACGCCTGTTGCCAAGAGTGAATGGCAGCTTCTAATTGATTGGTTTCATACTGTTCAGCACCTTGCTTCAGTAGTCGATCGGCTGCTTTTTTCCGAGTACTAGATAGCATTTCCACGACAAACTCTTCTGCTTCTTTATTCTGGGCGTGCCGTAGAATCGCTAAACTCTGTTCAAGATAATCAATTGCTTTATTATAATCTTGCATAGCAACATAAACAATTCCCATACTTCCTAACGCGACTCCCTCTTTTGAAGGGTCTTTGACTTCCCGATAAATAGCCAGCACTTGTTCCCAAGTCTGTATTGCAGATTCAAACTGATTGTTTTGAAGATATTGAACCCCTTGCTGTGATAAAGAATCTCCTAAATTGCTCAGAGCTTTTTTCTCTAACTCACGGTCAGGAATTTCCCGCGCCATTGCCAAACTTTGCTGTAAGAATTCAATCGCTTTAGTGTAATTTTTCAGACCCTTATAGGCTAGCCCCAAATTATGGAGAGCTTTCGCCTCTCCCAAACGGTTCTTAGTTTCTCGATAAGTATCTAATGCCTTTTGACAAAACTGCAAAGCTGCTTCAAATTGGTTAGTTTGCAGTTGTTCTCTACATGGATTCAATAAGCTGTCTGCTTCTGACTGATTAGCCTCTGAAGTTTGAGCTAACGTTTGTAGCTGTGTGAATCGCGTTGGTACAGATGAAGAGGATGGCATTGCAACAGCCGCTAGGAGGGCAGCGATACCTACGGTAAGCTTCGCTAAAGCACTCAGACCAATTTTCTGTAATCGCATAGCAGTCAATCCATTATAGGCAGAGCATTAATCACAGTATTCCCACAAGGCAAGTAAAAAGCACATATAGATGGTAGAAAATCGACTACAACAGCCAAAAGGTAACTAATCTCAGCCCAAAGCCCGAAAAATCGCACCTCTGGCAGCGAGAGATGCGATCGCTCAGGGTATGGCACTAGGATAAAGCCGTAAATCCTGACAATTTAAATTCCCTCTGAGACTATGTTTTTTAGTTTCTTAACAAGCTGCTGCTGGAAATCTGAGAAATTTTCCAAATCCCTTTCAAGTTGCTTAGTTCGGATTTCCCTTGCCTTAGCATTGGGTATTTTCGCTGCTACCTCCAATTTTTCCACAATAGTGTTAATCAAATTCTCAAAAGTTTTGTCAATTTGCTCGGTTGCTGCTGCGGCTCTGTTCATCTTGGATTCTAGAGCTTTTGTGTCTCTATCTTCCTTTGACCTTTTGCGATAATCTTCACAGTAATCAGCCAGATCCTGAAGTTGCGTTCTTCTGACTAGAGTTAATGCCGATCGCAGAAACTCAACTTCAGCTTGTACGGAACTGGCATCGCCCAGAGCGATCGCACGTTTTACGGACGCAGGAAGTGAGATATTTCCGTAGATTAAAGAGCCATTTCTACGAGGTACAATCTGACTGGCATAATCTACGGCCCTGGCAAGTGCAGATGAGTTGTTTGCATCTAAGTCGTCAATTATTCTTGAGTTTTCACGCTCTAAGTTGTTGTCGTTCATGGTTGTATTTCTCCATTAAATTAGTCAAAGCTTTAAACATTGGATTGAACTGACTGAAATCTAGGAGACTTCAGGTTTGTTTATTCCAGATTCTTACCATTTTCGGAATCATCCTCCTCTTTATAATCGTCAACAGCCTTTTGGAAATTATTTAAATCCTTTTCCAAATCCTCTAATTCTGCATCCTTAATAGAATTTTTTAGCTTCTCTGACAAAGTTTCATTCAAGATATCCTGTTTGAATTGCTTAATCCTTTCGTTAATCTCGCGACCGGAAATACTTATCTCCTGAGCGTAATTGGCTAATACTCTCTCGATTTGTTTTTCGATGCGATCGAGGACTTTTGTCCTAATAGACTTCAAACTTTCACTTCGGTCAGACAAAAGCTCTTTTAACATCAAGTTAAACTGCTGGAACATAACCTGGCTGACCTGTGACCGCATTTCTACATAAGCAAACTTTTTGTTTTCAGCTTCAGAGTCTTTAATCTCCTTCATAATGGGAAAGTTAGCTTCAACTTCATAGTCGATCAACTCCAAATCTTTCTCAGTAGATTTGGTATAACGGTGGATGGAAGTTTTTTCCAGACTTTCCAGTGCTGCATCATAAGTTCCATAGGAAGACATGATTTTGACGAGGATTGGTGAAGTCTCAATCATTATGAAAAGCAAGGTCACAAAGAGGTTAATATTAGCAATGGCTCGATCTTTTTCACTGAGACTTTCAAGGGTTTTGAGTCGCATCAGTAAACCATCTGACTTTTGCTGTTTTTCTTCAATCTCTGTTAGTCTCTTCTGGATATCTTGCTCAACCTGATCGATTTCAGCTTGGATACTTGCCAAATCTCGTTCGAGCTTTGTATTCTCTGATGCTACTTCTGCTTCAACTTTGTTTAAGTTTATTTCCAGTGCTTTTCCAATATCACCTATTCCCTGTTTTCCTGAACTTCCAAGTTGCCGACACCTGTCTGAAGAACTACCGGAAATTTCACAGTTGTAAGCTTGACGTGCTTGTTCAAGTCGTTCGTTATTTTGATTTTTTTCCTGATTTTTCTGGTTTAAGGCGGCAGAGAGTTCCGCTAACCGTGAACTTTGACGAATTTCTTTCTCCCTTTGTCCGAAAATTAAGGCATTATTGTTAGCGATTTCGGACTCAATTTCTTTGTCGAAAATCTTGATTTCCAGAGGTTTAGTAATCACTAACGCTAGCAAAACTGCTAAACTTAACCGAGGGACAGCGCTTGTTAGGGCTTCTCCCAACCCCAGGATATTCTGCTTCCAACCTTTTCGGTGTTTCTTTTTCAGATTGATGATAAAAAGTCGATCGAGATTACCGATTAATCCTAAACCCCAGAATAAACCAAAGATTGCTGAAAGGCCAACAGAACTAAAGACCGTGAAGAAGGCATAGCCACCAGAGAAAGAAGCTAAAATGGCGGTGAATAATACTGTTAAGCCAATTGAGGCATATTTATTTCTTTCCGCAGCACAGTCTTCTCTCGCTAGTATTTTTTCATTGGCACCAGCCCAGTAAAACAGAAATT
>NZ_JACJUP010000746.1:0-3509 GCF_014748295.1 Planktothrix sp. FACHB-1355
TCTATAATTCAATCCTGAAACTTGTTAGTTCTAAAGCTGATTTCGCTAGCACTTACGTATTGGCAATTTAGCCCTAAAACGCAGCTACGCAAGTATTTTTCGGGAATGGCAAGAATTTTCAGGCTAGTGTGGGTAGTTTACTGCCATTCTCTGTCTTCAAGCTCGTTCTGAGGTAGCAATAAGGTGGCTTCAATTTCCTGCCGAGTCGCCGCCGTGACTTCGCAATTGCTATGCAGGCAATCGAGAAGCAGTTGATTGGCATCGTAGTAGCGTTGTAGAACTTGTTGTTGCTCGGTGCTAAACTCCCAGGTGCGGCTAGTATTTCGATAGTTAACGATCGTTGTCCTTAACTGTTCCACCCAGGCGGAATAGTGTTCTTGCCACCAGTCCTGAAACCGTTCTCGGCTTTGAGAAGCAGGTGGGAGTCGATCCCTGATTTGTTGCAGGGATTTATAGAATCCGGCATCGAGAACCATCACCAGAATATTGTTAATTGCCTCGCTACAAGCATTGGTATAAGCTAACTCTTGAGAGCCTTCGCTGGCCAACTGCTGGAGCAAATTATCCAACGCCGCATCTAAAAACATACCCTGGTCGAGAGTGCTGGCTAAAGTAAACTGAGCAGCTGTATGAGGTGACTGGGCAAGGGCAAGGTAAAAAGCTCTGGTGGTGGCAATTTTGGGTTGAGTTGGGACGGTGCGAGATTTTTGGCTAGCCCAGAGCAAAAATTCTTGTAGATAAGGGTCTTGAGCAACTAAACCATCAATTTGTTGCTTCATCAATTGTACTAGAGAGTCTGCACTTCGCAGCATGGCAACTGTCAAGAGGAAGATTTCGCGCCAGTGAGGGTCTGTGATATGGCTGACGAGTCCTCCCAAAGCTTGCTCTAATCCTTGCAGGTTATGACTGGCAACGATTTGGCGGGCGGTGAAGTATTCGTGAAACACTAGATAGGAGAAAGAAAAGATGCCTCTCGCCCGTTCGGTGAGTAGCCCATGTTGAGTTTCGATCGCTTTTAGTACCGCTTCACTTTCGAGTTGCAGTTCCTCTGCTTCCAGGTTTATTTCGGACAAATTCCGCAGATAGTCCCCAATATACTGCTCTATAATGCGTTGCTCGAAAAAATATTGCCCTTTTTCAAAGGTAACTGCGGCCAACTGGCTCAGCAACCTCAGCTTTTGAGGTAATAAAAACCCTTGGTAAACCTTATCCCGTTCCACTCCTTTGGCTTCGTCCCATTTGCCTAGAAGCAAATCCAGTCCTTGCTTATAAAACTCAGACCGCTTGGTGGGAAATTTATCTTGTCCGTGAAACACCCAACAAGCTAGATGCAAAAATAGGGGCGTGACAATCAGCTGGCGAAAGTGCCAATTTTCCGGTAAGTCCAACTTTTCAATAAACTGAACCGATTGTGCTTGCCCAGATTGACGGTTGGTTTTAGTGAATGTCACAAACCATTTTTGGGCGAAGGTAACGATTTGATCTTGGGTAAAGGGGGCAATTTCCACATCGGTAAAGCCTCGAAACTGGAGCTTTTTGGCGGCGGTGCGACAGGATACCACAAACTGATTTTTGTGATATTTGTCGGAAAACTTGCGAATTTCTCGTTGAACTGCGCTGCTGTCTTGGTTGAGTACTTCATCCATCCCATCCAGCAATAATAGGACTCTACCAGCTTGCAGCAAGGTTTCGATCGCAGATGGGTTGTAAATACCAGAGTTGATAAACGCCTGACGGAGGTAATTTAAGAGGCGAAAGTTGCCATTATCCCTGGATTCTTCGGCAAAATCTCTCAAGGTGATGAAAATGGGCACTTGATGGGCGGCAAACTCGCCCCGGTTACACTGAATGGCGAGATGCTTCAAAAAGGTGGTTTTGCCAACACCTGGTTTACCCAGTACTCGAAGTTTGGAGTATGTTTCAACTGCCTGCATCCCCGGTATTTGTTTTTGGTTTATTTCTCCCAAACCAATGCGATCGAATGCGGCTGGGCCTAAGTTTGGCAAATTACTGATATCAAACCACTGTTGGCTGGCAATTTCTTGCAAAATATTGACATCAACATAGATATCATCAATTTTGACCGGACGATTAATGTCTAATAGCTGCAAGATACCGCACTGGTATTGAATTTTATCCCGCCGTTGTGAGCGTACTTGCTGTACCAGGGTATCAATGTTTGGGGCGGAAGTTTCTGTCAACTCTCGCGGTTCGGAAAATTCTACTGGCGGATCGATCGCAATCTCTCGCCAATCTAAGTCTAATATGGCACAAATATTTAGAAAAACTTGGCGATCGACGGGTTTACCCGTAAAAAATCGCCATATTGGTTGTCTAGTCTTTAAATTTACTTCCCCTGCCAGGTTTTCCTGCGTCCACCCTTTGAGGGCAAAGGCTCGCTTAGCCTGTTGAATTCCCAGCGGTGATGCTTTGAGCGATCGCTTGGCCATGACACAAGACTCCAAGTCTTAAAATCAATAACGTGTTTGCTACTAAGCTCCTGTTGAACGGCTATCATCAACGACCCCCTACAATTCTCAATCTCGTCTACAGTTTACCGATTCTTGCGGGTTTATGGTGAAAAATGTTTTTCTATGTTATAAATAAGTTTTGTTCTGTTAAGGATGAGTATGATTGTGAGTTAAGGTAGGGGTAAATGCAGGTTAGTTAATTATTGCTTAAAAGCCCTCTAGTATTATTGGCGCAAACCACCCTAAGATTATATCGGTTGTTATTATCATTATTTTGACAGGCAAGCTAAATGACAAACAAAATCTAGACACTAACTATAAAAAAGGTGTTTTTCGACATATAAAAAATCCAGATATAGGTGAAATCAAATTGTTAAGATAACCGGAAAAATTCCTTCAAAATTAACTTCATAACAAATGCTTTACAGATTCCTAGTCGATCGCTCTCCAAAACGCATATTTCCTTAGAAGTAGATACAATATTCAAATATACGCTTCTGGTATAATCTTTTTCACCGTGACCCCACCTACCAAAGTTACCCCAGGGCAGCCTCTCACTTCTTTACAAAAATCAGGTCTAGAATGGGTCGTTCGCCTGCATGGGGGGAGAGATGTTGTACTCGCGATCGACCTCACAGAAAGTGTAGGCTTAAATGATGAAGGTCGCAATCGCCTGCGTCAGATTGTCCAAGATAGCCTGCATCCCGGCGATTCTGTTTACGTCGTTCCTTTCGCCACTACCACAAATCCCCTACCGCCGCCGATTGAATTTAGCGGTAAAAAAGAAGATATTGATAAAATTTTGCAAGTTGTACCGCTAGAACGCGATCCCAATGTTCGCAATACAGATATTCAACAAGCTGAATTAACTATATATCAAAATCTTGCCCAAGTCAATCAAGACCGCCTGCAAGAAAATCAGCCAATTAAACCGCAATCAGTTGTTTGGATTACGGATGCACCTCTTTTTAGTAACGGGTGGATTGAAACGCCTGCTGAAAGTCCTTTTCGGCAAGAAAATTCTCTAGAAAGTCAACA
>NZ_JACJUP010000747.1:0-3579 GCF_014748295.1 Planktothrix sp. FACHB-1355
GGATTTGTTCCCGCTTTACCTCGCGCCAGCCCAAATTTTCCTGGAAAACTGTAACGATACATCAGTTCCGGCAAAAATACCATGCTGGGCAGATCCATCACATTGGCACCCATACCGTGAGCGGCAAAAACTACCACATTAGCGTTTTCTGGTGCCTTGCTGACAATATCGCCGATCGCATTATCTATAGCTTCAAATATTTCCAGCAGAGCATCACCTTTGTACTGAGATCCCACAGATTCATAGAGAGGATGATCCGTCGTCGGACTCAAATGCCACAGATAATGTCCCGCCGAATGAGTTTCCCCAAAAATAGTCAAAAATAAATCCCAGTCCTCCCGTTGCAGTAGATCCTGACAAATCTCCGCACGCCTTTTAATACCGACTTCCATATCTTTCTTGAGACGGATGAGAGCTTCCACATCCAGCGTGTTGGCATTATCTTTGTTGAGCGTAGGATGTTCGCCGTACTTGCCAATCAGCTCGCCTAAGAGTTCCGGCGGTTGAGAATGGCTGGGAGTTAGAGGAGAGTGCGCTCCCCAAGCTAAAACCTGTATACCGTTGGCTTCCTGAGCAAGGGTAGATTGAGGCATATCGAAGACCGCTACCCGGTACTTTTCCCCCAAGGCATAGAATGGTGGGAACTCCCCAAAATCGTAGGCGTTAACTTCTTCGACATCATAGCTGCCTTCGCGAAGTTTCACCGGTGCCCAATACCCTGTTTTTTCCGGCGAACAACCGGTGAGAAAAGTTGTCCAGGGAGTTTCTGCCCTGTAGTAATCGAAGGTGTCTAAATGGGTATATGCTCCCTGTTCCCGCAAGCGACGCAGATTTTTGAGATGCCCCTGAGACATCCAGTATTCGATCGTCACTGGGTCTGCTGCGTCCAATCCAATAGCAATAACCGGGCGTTTCATAGTTCTACTGAAGAAAGATCTCGACTGGAATTGTTACTTTTGTGATGTTAGGCGTAAACATTTTGTCATCTAGGCCAGTTTGCTACTAAGTATTCTTTGGTAAGTTACGTAAGTAGTAGCCAGCTTGAGTAAGTAAATCTTCGGTAATAATAACTAACACCCAGAAAATATGGCTATCGCTTATAAGTGCCTTTACTGAATCTTTATATTGAGTGGTGTTTTTTACTGAAGTTGTTAAGTTGCGATGAAGCAACTGACTTAATTTAGGTACGTGAAATTTTGGCGGTAACTTACAGGTATAGTGTCAGATCAACTCGCTTTCCCACTATAAATAACGAAAAGCTGGATACACCTGAATACTGTTCGGTTACGTATGATACGTAATATGGGATTAACCGTAGCCTAAAAAATAACTCCTACAGCTAAGCCGTAGGAGTCTCAAAACCCAGAAAAACTTCTGCTTTTGTCTGTTTAGCGCCCCGGAAGCAAGTTTTTGAAGTTACGAGGCCCTTTATAGCCGGTTAGGTCGGCAAGTTTATTCAAATCTTGTACGCCTTCATAGAATTGACCGTTAATTTCCCAAGTTGGATAACCTTTAATACCGGCAGATTGGCACAGCTGTGGCCGAGGGTTTTTGCCTTTGGGGTCGCACTCAACATAATCTAATTCAGCAGCAGCTTCCTTACCAAACAATTCTTTTTGCTCGTGGCAGTGAGGACACCAGTAAGCTCCGTACTCTTTTGCGCCTGCTTCTTTGAGATAACGCGCTAAAGCGATTTCTGCTGGGCCAGAAGTGTTTTTAATTGGAAAACCAACTTGTCCGCCACCATCGGCGGTAACGTCCCCACTTCCAGCAGGTGCCTTGGCGCTGGCATAAACGCCTAGCGTACCAATTAGTGCTATCATCCCCACCACAATGCCGATAAAAAACAGTTGGCCTAAGTCTTCCCAAGTGTGGCCTAAGAGGATAATTACAAATAGAGCAATTGAGAATATCGTTGAGGCCAGACAGTACAGACAAAAAGCCTTGATCTCAAAAGCCATTAAATAAAAGAGATAGCCGCTAAAAAACAGCATAGCGGTTCCACCCGCAAATAGCCCCAGCCATGTCCATTTTTCTACCTGAGAGCGCAGACCTTTCTGTTCTTGCGGATTGAGCGGCAGGGGGGCTATTGCCAGAGCGCCCATCCCAGCGTAGGCTAGGAACCCAAACACAGATAGGGGAATGCCAAAAACTTTGGCATACTCGCTCCGCAGGACAGCTTCGCAGTTAATCGCACCAGATGTGGGGCACAAAGCTTCTTTAACTACTCCCCACTCAACCAAAGTTAAATAGGTTGTGTCTAAGATACCTAAAACGGCGATCGCTGCAATCAGGATACGAGACCAGCGATGAATCCAAGGGGTTGAACGTCGGCGAGTCATAAAATTATCAACTTTTGCTATCTCATCTACATCTGGCTGTTACTTTGCCAAGGATCGCAATTCCATTTTGACTCATGCTGCCCCAAGCCAGCCGATGCGAGTTATTTCTGTGAATGCAGTTTAACCGAGGTGGAAGGCTGCGGCTGAGATTTAAGCGATATACTCCTTCGCGCTGCTTCCACAAATTGGCTGACGCGAATCGGATCGATCGGCTGGTCCCGGCGTCCGTGTCGCTTCAGCGAACTGGAAACGATCGCGCCATCAGCTGCCTGCATCAGGGTAGAAATATTTTCCCAATTGGCTCCGCTACCGATAAACACCGGCGTTCCGTTTGCTGCCGCTCTTGCCAGTTCCAGATCTTCTAAACTGGGAGGGCTGCCTGTGGCCCAACCTGACAAAATTACCGCATCGGCTAAACCCCGCTCGATCGTATCTTGCACCGCTACCGTAAGATTGGGAGAACCGAGAGGCCGTGCGTGCTTTACCAATACATCTGCCAATATTTTGATATCGCTGCCTAACTCACGCCGATACCGCAGCAGTTGATGTGCCTGTCCTTCAATCAATCCTTGGTCGGTGGCCATCACCCCGGTCAGGACGTTGACCCGGATAAACTGAGCTCTCACACAAGATGCGATCGCCATACTACTGCGAGCGTCGTTACGTAAAACGTTGATTCCGATCGGCACCGTTATCAAATTCATCAGTCGATCGACGATCAGCGTCATGGCACTCACCACCGCTGGGTCTACCTGGCCGTTTGTAAACGGCGCATCGAAAAAGTTCTCTACCATAATGCCATCTACGCCTCCAGAAGCTAAGGCCGTTGCCTCTTGCTCGGCGCGATCGATCGCAGCTTTTAGGCTACCCCCCCAGCGGGCCGATGTGGGTAGCGGCAATAAATGAACGACTCCAATAATAGGATGCAGCGTTTTGAAAATCTGTTTTAAGTCCACCTGATTTACTATTCCGACTCACCGGCAAAGTCAGTCTACCCTTTTCACCACATTCGAGTACTTTCGTCAACTATTTACTCAAATTTATCTACCAAATCAAAATGGCAGAAATTCGGTGCAGGAGGGCGACTCAAGGAACCTGCGCTCTAAGTAGATTCCTTTTACCGATCTTAACAGGGTTGATGTCCTTCCCACTCCAAGCCCTCCTGGAATATATCTTTCCCTCTGGCATCACAATTGCACTGAAGGAGTGGGGGAGTGGGGGAGTGGGAGAGTGGGGG
>NZ_JACJUP010000748.1:0-3509 GCF_014748295.1 Planktothrix sp. FACHB-1355
ATTCTTGTGGGTTAGGCATCCTGTCTGCCCTTTGAGATTGTTTTGGAGGAAATGTCTAATCATAATCTTACCCTTCCCACCATTTTTTCTAATTAAGCACGACGGCTGAACTGAAATCTCCTCTGTTGCAACACCTGTTCGTAAAGTTTTTCCAATTGGGCGATATTGCGGCTAAGAGTATAGCGCTCTAAAACTCTCGCTCTTGCTTTTTGTCCCAACCGAACTGTAAAGTCTGGATGGTCTCTCAGCAAAGGTAACAGAGTTTGCAACTCCGACCTCACCCGCTGGGGATTGAGAACTACACCGCATCCTTCTTCCAAAACTTCACCATCTGCGCCGACATCCGTAGCCATACAAGCGACTCCGCAAGCCATTGCTTCCAGGAGAGATAGGGAAAGTCCCTCTGCCAAAGAAGGCAGTATAAAAACATCCGCACCGCGCAGGATTTCGATGCGACGTTGCTCATCGGCGACGAATCCCAACCAAAGGATACCGTATTCGGAATCGTAAAAAGGCTCTAAAGCAGGCCGTAAAGGCCCATCTCCGACAATGAGTAACTTGCAATCCGGCCCCATTTTTGCTTGTACCCAAGCCTTGAGTAAGGCTTCCACATTTTTTTCGGGGGCAATTCGACCTTGATAAACAAAGATGCGTTCTGCATCAAACTCAGACTTGAGCTGAGAAGGGCCGGGGGAATATTTTTGGACATCAACCCCGTTGGGAATTACGGCTACTTGTGGGGCGGGTACAGCCATTTTAACCAGTAACTCGCGCTGCATTTCCGAAAAGACGATCGTGCGATCGTAATTAGCCAGGAAAGGAGCGTAGAGCTGGTAAGCCAGATATTGCGTTCCCGACTTAATTTTTGCACCTTTGCGAGCGTAGGGAGTGTGGAACGTAGCCACTAAAGGGATATCGAGCTGCTCGCAAATTTCCGGAAGTACGAAATCTAGGGGAGATAGAGTCAGAGAGGCGTGAACCAAGTTTGGTTTGAGCTCCCGCAGAGAGTCCATCAAAACCTTGCTAGACTTCAGTGTGGGAATCGTATAAACCTGAGATTTGTAAAGAAAAGGCAGAGAAACTTCCGAACACTCTGGCCAGTTGACGGCATCGGGTTGTTCTTGGGCAAAATGGAGAAAGCTAACCCGGTGTCCCTTGTCTAGCAAAGCGTTGGTAATTTCCCGACTGTAGGTGACATTGCCGCAAAAGGGTGTTTTTTTTCCAAGCCAAGCGATGTGCAGCATTTATAGGCTAAAGGCTAAGGGCTAAAGGCTAAAGGAGATCGAGCTAATGGCTAAGGTTTATGTTCGTTATTCATCGTTTATCGTTGCCGACAACAAACTGGGAACAACAAACAATCAGCCGACCATTAATAACTCGGTTTGTCAGCTTTTGTTAATGTGTGAGAGCTAGTACGGCAAATATACCAGGTAAATAGCCCTCCTGCGATCGTAGCCGCAGCTAAAACTAGAAAAACAGTCTGCAAACCCAAGAAAGTCTCTGCCACACCAGCCAGCGCCAAAGGCAAACTCAGAGCAATATTAATGGCATTATTTTGTAGGCCAAACACTTTACCGCGCATTTCTGGAGGAGTTTCTTTTTGGATCGCGGTTTGCATCGGCACAGCCACCAAAGAGCCAAAAGCACCCATCAGCGTTACCAACAGCAGCACCATCCACAAATTCCGTGTAAATATGGACATACCGATCAAAGAGACAGCCACACCCGCAGAACCGCACAAACTCAGCCCGGTACTGGAAAAACGCTGCCCCCAGTGACCTAAAACAGCGGCACCGATGCCCATCCCGACGCCTCCAGCCGCCATCAAAAAGCCAAACTGGGAGGCTTTCATTTGCGGGATTTGTCCGGCTACACTGACTGCGAGTACAGATAGAGCGGCAAATACAGAAAATAATACGATTAATTGCAGCAACGCAGCGCGGACGCGACGCTGTTGTTTGAGATAAAGAAATCCGTCGCGTAGGTCTGCCAAAATATGTGGTGGTTCGTGTGCTTGCGTATCCTTTTTTTCACCAGTTTTGAGCAGCAGCAGAATCACACCTGCGATCGCATAAGATCCTCCCACCAGCAATTCTTTGCCGATATCTGTTGCCGCACCGAAGTTGTGCGTGAGGGTATCTGCGATCGCTAACAGCGGTTCCCCTACCGCAAAGCCAATAATCACCGATGCCATCATCGTGGTGGTATAAAGCGAATTTGCCGATAGCAAATGGCGACCTTTCACCACCAATGGAATTGCAGCCTGTTCCGCAGGGGCAAAAAATTGGGTTAGGGTAGAAACCAAAAATGTCACCAACAGCATCAGACAAAATCCCGCCGGTAAACCTCCCAGAGATGGCCAACCTTTAGAAAGCCACAGCAGCGATGGTAAAGCGATTACCAGACCGCCGCGCAGGAGATTTGTGGCCACCAATACCGTTCGTTTGGGCCAGCGATCGACAAATACACCAGCCAGAGAACCAAACAGCACCGCTGGGATGGTAAAGGCCATCATAATTCCCGATACCCAAGCGCTCATGGTCTGATTTTCGGTCTGAAATGCGGAGTCGATCAAAGCAATCATCAGCACCAGATAAACTTTATCTGCTAGCTGGGAAAAAACTTGACCGCTCCACAGTGCCAGAAAGTTACGATTTTTCAGCACCGGTACAAAGCCGAGTTCTGGGCTATTTTCCTCAGATTCCTGGGTTTTTGGGGTCAATTCTGGCGGAGATTGGCTGATAGCAGCACCGTTAGAGGCGGCGGGAACGAAGCCGTTGTTTATGGGTATTTCTTTGGCAGCAGTTTCGGCAAGCTCAAGATGATTTTGCGATCGCCTATCTGCACTCAAAGACACATCAGTAACCGAGGTTGGCATCGATACACTTTCCTTTGGGCGATCGTTGTGGTTTTCGGGCATCAGGGATTGGGATTTGAGAACTGGGGTATGCTGAATATCTTTCCCGTTCCCCAATTCCGGTATTGCCTCCCTTAAGGATGGGGGGCTAACGGACAAAATCGGTGTTTCCAGATCGGAATCAGACCATTGCATCATGAGTGAGGGGCAAATCGGCTCTCAAGCAAAATAGGTATCCATCAAAGCACCGGAGCGAATCTGCCGTCCGAAATGATATTCCGTATACTGTCGCAAAATTCGTTCCACAGATCGCCAGCTGGGGTCTGAGAAATACATATGGAATGAATTTTCTTGCACGAACGGTAGCTGGGGCTTCGGTAGGTGCTGGAGTAGTGCCAGCTCGATGGCGGAAAGCTGGCTGTTGAGTGTGAGCATTTCTCGCTCAGATCCGTCAGTTTGTAAGGGCGGGACGATTTCACCTTGACTTTCTGCCGTTTGGGTGGTGATGCCTCCCTGAGAGGGGGTGGCATTTCGCTCCGCGACACTAACTGGTGCTTCTTGTGCAGTGTACAGCGATCGCGACACCTGCAAGCGTCCCCGCACCGACAATCGCCCTTCTGCTTGCAAACGCGCTAGCGCTGACAAACTTACC
>NZ_JACJUP010000749.1:0-3574 GCF_014748295.1 Planktothrix sp. FACHB-1355
TTTCTAAAGTGATAGCTTTTTTGCACGATCTCATACTAAATCCGGGTTAACGACCCACATTATAATCAGCTGCAGGGGAGCAGAGGGAAGAGAAGAGGAAAAATATAAAGGGGGTAAATAACCCGGATTTGATATCACAGCTAATCCGTGACCTAGATCGATGAAAAAATGCCCCATCAAGTGATAGAGCATTTTTTCACAAAGACTTAAGTTTCCTAGTATTTCCAACTCGTATGGATGCGTTACAATATTTGTCTTCTAAGTTAAGTTGTTAACAAAGCTTCTAGGTCGGTGAGGATTTTTTGGAGACGTTTCTGCTTTTTAGGGTCGCTCCAAACTTTTGATTTGTTAGCTTTCGTCAAAGCTTCTTTAATTTGGTTTTTCAGACCCTCCTCTGGTTTTTCTGACAATGTACCTGTTTTGAGGGCGGCAATTCGTTCTTTAATCTGAGTTAAAGAAAGATTTTCGGCAATAGCAGTTTCGAGCAATTCTTTTCTAGCTGACTCGTCTTTTACTTTCGCGATCGCACGCGCCTTCGTGTACTCGATTTTTCCTTCTCGAAGTTTCTCAAGTATGTCCTTTGGAAGTTTCAAAAGAGAAAGCCGATTGCTGACAAACGACTCCCATCCCATCTTCCCTAACCGCTCGAATACCTCTATCACCGTTTCGGCTTCTGGCTGAAGGATAACGTTATCATTCGTTCGTTGAACGTCATTTTGCATTCGGTAAAGCAGCTTGCTAACATCATCGGTCGAGTATTCGAGGTGATGGGAAAGCAGTTCCAGAATACCTTCAGTTTCTTCTACCGGATTGAGGTCTTCCCTTTGCAGGTTTTCGACCAAAGCTATGTGTAATGCTTGTTGTTCCGTTAGTTCCCGAATAGTAACGGGAACTTCTTTCAACCCGATTTCACGAGCGGCTCTGTAGCGCCTTTCGCCTGCGATTAGTTCGTATTTACCATCATTCAGAGGTCGAACCAATAAAGGTTGGAGAATGCCATCGGCTTTAATGGATTCAACCAAAGACTGCATTGCGCGATCGTCGAAGTATCGACGGGGTTGAGAAGCTGGAAGTTTTATCGAATCAATATTTAATAGCTTCTCTGAAGATCCATCCGTCTCATCATCTCCAAACAAAACGTTCAAGTTGGCTTTCCCTTTATATGGTTGGTCGTTTTTACTTGGCATTTAGTTTCTCCATTTTTGCAGCTAACTGGTCTAATATTTTAATGACAGCATTCCTGGGTTCGTAGACAGCAAGCGGAACTTGTTTTTCTGACGCATCTACAAAAGCAGTTATTCGCGGGATTGGGCTGTAAACCGGAGCGACGGGAGCAAATTGCTCTTGAATTGCTTTGAGAGTGCGTTTGTCCTGGGAGTTAGTCGCGGCGTAACGAGAAGGAACGAATCCGGCTATTTGTAAGGTGCGATTTCCTTTTTTTCTGACTCTAGCGACGGTTTGTAAAAGGAGGTTTGTTCCTTCAAATGCTTTATAGTGAGTTTCGATCGGCACTAAAACATGAGTAGCAGCTACCAAACTGATATAGCTCAATAGTCCTAAACTGGGAGGACAGTCGATGAGGATGAAGTCGTAGCTGTCCTTAATGGGAGCGATCGCATCAAGTAGGCGAACTTCTCGAAAATCCATATTCACCAGTTGGATTTCGGCAGCACTGAGATTAATGTTGGTAGGAGCCAAATCCATACCGTGAATTTTATTGAGGATAGATAGAGGTTCTTCGTTGACGATGGCATCGAATACTGTTTTTTCTAAGGAAGCGGGGTCAATCCCCATGAAGAGTGTGAGAGAACCTTGGGGATCGATATCGATGAGAAGAACTTTATTGCCACGTTTTGAAAGTTGATAGCCCAGGTTGAGTGTAATTGTCGTTTTACCCACTCCGCCCGCTTGATTGAATAGCGAGATTACCTTATTATTGGACATTTTTTTCTCCTATTGCACACCGTTCGACTCGTGTGAAGGAGGCTACGGGTGAGATTGTAAATTGATTTGCGCTTGAATGAAGATTGAGGATGTTTTCACTTTGGGGGTGAATCACTGTACGTTAAACGTTCAAAATAACTATAGATATACTCTCATATTTGCGCGATATATCTATAGGATGATCATTTATTTTTTAGAGTTGTGTCAAAGTATAGTTTTTCTCTGGCAGAAGCAGCAGCATTGTCTTCCGCAATACCGTTTGCGCCTGTTTCTTGTGGTGTCCCAAGTTGTAGTGCTGTCTGGGCTATTTCACCAAAACATGACAAAGCTGGTATAAAGTTAGTGGAGGATAGGATAAGTGAAGCAAGCTGGTGGTTAAGGCAGATTTTGGTACTTTAATCAAAACAAAGTAAATTTGTCCTTTTTTGAGCAGTTAGGTTCAAATAACAGATGTAATTAGGCGATGGCGCTTTTGGTAACAAGAATAGAATGACTGCATCGGCTTTGTTCTGTATCGTTCGGATTAAAGAGAGTTAATCCGGTAGACGTACCGATAGCAAGATGAGTGCGTGATAGGTTTGGTTATTGAGATACGCCTTATCAAAGTAACTGAACGCTTATGTCTTTAGCTATCATGCAGAGATTTTCCGCTGACCATATTTCCAGACTTAAACAAATAGGACTTGCCTTTTTTGAGAAAATAGCAACCGACCAAACAATAGCAGGAGAAAGCCAAGATTTTTACCAAGGTCTGCTGGTTGGATTCGACCGAGCAGTTAAGCTAATAGATGAAGAAGACGGAGTGCGATCGCTTAATCTATTACAAGCTAAAATAGCCAAATTTATAGACGTAGAAACCAATTCTTTTCAAGCAGATCCAAATTCTACTCCAGCCATTAGCGATCGTAACTCGTTCATCCGTAGATTGTCTAAGAGCTACATCGCTAAACTCAAACAAATTGACGCAGAAGCTAACTTAGATTCTGATATAGAAGATTGTGTTTGTCCAAATGAAACTCAGGATTTCTACCACGGTTGTATTGCTGCACTTGATTTTGCAGTGTCCTTAGCTGGAGAGAAATATGCTTACGCTCAGATTAGCTTGCTCAAAACTAATGCAGCCTATTTTATAGATTTAAACAAAGATCGAGAACGTCAAGTTCATATCTCAGATAACAAAGGTTTGGCTTCTCGAAAACAAAAAGGTTTATATGAAAATCAAGTTTTAATTGATAATTGGGTACAGGTAGATAATGAAAGCTATCCTATCGATAAAATTGAGCAGTCTGATACAGACTTGCTTTTTACACAGGAAGAATCTTTAGACACTCAAACGCCGAAACAAGAGAATAGCAAAGGCGAGGAATCAAACTTGGATGATATAAATGCTTCTAGTCATTTGAGAGAACAATTATCGATTTTGCATTCAAATGACGAGATTGAAAACGAGCGTGCAAATTTTAAATTCCAAGTAGAACAACAGTTATCCAGCTTGGAAGAACAGCATCGGTTAGAAATGGAGACTCTGTTAAGTAGTCGGACAAAAGTAATCGACACTGTATGAACTTTTGTTAAGGCACTTGCAGGAGTGCGATCGCTACCCACGGATAGTACAAATGTATTGTAAAAA
>NZ_JACJUP010000075.1:0-11509 GCF_014748295.1 Planktothrix sp. FACHB-1355
TCCGCGCTACCGCAGCCGATGGTGGAATTCGTGCAGTTGGTGCGATTTCAACGCGCCTCACAGAAGAAGCCAAACGGCGGCACAAGCTTTCCTACGTGGCAACGGCGGCATTAGGCCGCACGATGACAGCAGGGCTGTTGCTAGTCTCCAATATGAAGCGAGCCGAATCAAGAGTAAATATCCGGGTCAAAGGTAACGGCCCTTTGGGTGGTATTCTTGTGGATGCAGGTTTGGATGGAACCGTGCGCGGCTATGTAGATAATCCCTCAATTGAGCTGCCACCAAATGCCAAGGGCAAACTCGATGTAGGTGGAGCTGTGGGTCAGGATGGTTATCTCTACGTTGTGCGAGATGTAGGATACGGCTATCCCTATTCCAGTACTGTCGAGTTGGTTTCAGGTGAAATTGGCGATGATATAGCCAATTACCTAGTAACTTCAGAACAAACTCCCTCGGCTCTAGTTGTAGGTGTGTTTCTCGAAGCTGGCGAAGTCAAAGCAGCTGGGGGTATTTTAGTCCAAGTTTTACCCAAAGCAGCTAGAGATGAAGCGCTGGTGGAAACTTTGGAGTCTCGTGTTGGCGCTCTATCGGGGTTTACACCTTTGTTGCAGGCAGGCAAGACACTGCCGGACATTTTTGAGCAGCTACTGGGAGATATGGGACTGGTGCTGCTACCAGAAATACAGTTGCTGCGCTTTCACTGCGGTTGCTCTAGAAGCCGCGTTATGGGTGCTTTAAAAATGCTGGGTGAAGCAGAACTCCAGGACATGATCGAGAAAGATAATGGTGCTGAGGCGACTTGTCACTTCTGTGGTGAGGTCTATCAAGCCAGTAGCGACGAACTCGCGCAACTGATTGTAGATTTACGGGCTCAATCTTGAAAAAAAGGTATGGGCAATTTGAGATTTGAGATTTGAAATTGAATTTGAGTCTCCATTTAGAATCGCTCTCTAGCTAATTACGAATATCAGCCCTCTAAGTTAAGGTGGAGTATTACACGCATAGGCCAACTGAGGATATAATCCACAAGATCTAGCTTTTTTGGGATTAGAGGGGTAGGATCGCTCTTAAATTGATGTTCGAGCCGAACCAGCCAAGCCTTGGCCAATGCACGATTAATTTGGTGTGAGCTATGAGAGAACGGGGAAGTTCAGACCGACAGTCTGGCGCCAGAGCTTCAGAACAGGGGGATAGGGCATCCGCGCCGCTACGCGAACGCAACCGATTCCGCATTCCGCCGCTGATTCCTGGAAGGGCTGCTGTGCCGCCGACTGTCGCTGCTTCAGTATCCGCAGAAACTACTATGGTGCCCAAAATACAATCTTCTGGATCGGAACGCGCTGATGGGGAGCTGTTAGAAAAAGTGGAGCCAGGAAAATCAGCACCTGTTGAGGCCGAAGTTTCGCAAAAGTTGCGACACTGGTCGAGCTATTGGCAGTTTTGGGCAGGTTTGGCAACGGTGACGGCAGGTGGAGTTGGATTTACGGCAGTGGCCTTATTGCTGAAGCTGCCAACCGTGCCGAACTGTCCGTCGATGTACTGGCCAACTGCCTCGGCATCGATGCGCCTGTATTGCGCTCAGTTAGCGGCTAAGAAGCAGACGGTGAAAGATTTGCTGGAAGCGATCGCGCTTGTCCAAAGTTTGCCGCCGGATCATCCGATGCGCCAGGAAGTCAACGAAGAAATCGAAGTTTGGTCAAAAGATATTTTGGATCTGGCCGAAAAATCGTTTGATGCAGGTAAGCTGGATGAGGCGATCTCGATCGCTAGAAAAATTCCGGCTGATGTACCTGCCTACAAATTGGTGGAAGATCGGATTAAAAGTTGGAAATCTCTTTGGTCTAGGGCAGAGAAAGTTTATAAGGACGCGGAAGATGAGCTGCGCGAGCAAAACTGGACTCAAGCTTTTCGGGAAGCTGTACGTTTGCTGTACATAGGTAATACTTATTGGGAAACAACTAAGTACGAGGAACTCAACCAGCTGATAACGTCGGCGCGGGATGATGGCGAGACGTTGGGTAAGGCGCAAAATCAAGCAAGACGTGGCGGAGTGAAGAATCTGCTTAAGGCGATCGAGCTAGTGGAGTCGATCGACCCCAAGAGTTACCTCTACAAGGAAGCTCAAGCGGCTATTGTGGAATTTGGCGGCAAAATGATGGAGCTGGCAGAGGCACAATTGGAGTCGCGGAATGTGGATGAAGCGATCGCGATCGCTCGTCAGATTCCCGGTCGTGCCAATATGCAGGGCGAGGTGCAAGATTTTATCGATCTGGCTAGAGCCCAATCTGTGGCACAACAGGGCACGGCTGCTAGTTTGTCAGAGGCGATCGCGCTTGTGAAAAAGCTTACTCCTGACCGACCTCTGTACAGTAAGGGGCAGGATCTGATTATTCGCTGGCAGCGAGAACTTGAAGACATCGCTCACCTGGAAAAAGCACGCCAACTGGCTCAACTAAGCACTGCTAGCGATCTAAAATCGGCAATTAAAGAGGTGCAACTCATCCCCGCCAGTCATCCTCGCGCTGACGAAGCAAAAACGGAAATCTCTCGCTGGACGGCTCAAATTCAGACGATGGAAGATCGTCCTTATCTAAGTCGCGCCGAACAAATGGCAAGTTTGGGCGATGAAACATCTCTGCAAGCGGCAATTGATGAGGCGAATCAAATAGCTGTCGGTCGGGCTCTTTATCGGGAAGCTCAAGATAAGGTTAAGCAATGGACGGGTCAGATTCAGCGCATTCAAGACCAGCCTTATCTAGATCAAGCTCGGCAGTTGGCTCGTGGGGGCAATCTTGTTGATGCGATTGCTATTGCCCAACAAATTAAATCGGGAAGGGCGCTATCCGGCGAGGCGCAAGCGGCAATGAAGGATTGGCAAGCACAAATCCAAGCTCAACAAAATTTGCAACAAGCACGCAGTGTCGCAACTCAAGCAACTCCAGATGCTTTGGCGTCGGCGATTCGATTGGCAAAGCTGGTACCCAGCTCCAGTCCGTTGCGATCGGAAGCTGAAGAAGCGATAAATCAGTGGAGCTATCAAATGCTGAGTCAGGCGCAAGACCGGGCGACTTACGATTTGCAAGGTGCGATCGCAATTGCTAAAACTATTCCTTCCGGTACGAGTGCCTATGGAGAAGCGAGAGCGCAGATCGATGTCTGGCAAAATATTCTCAATCCTCCAGCTATACCCAGTCCAGAACCTATTGCACCCAGTCCGGAATCTGTTGCTCCACCACCAGCTCCACCACCAGTAGAGCAGACACAGCAAAGTACTCCACCTCCAGATTTTGCTCCTTCGGAACAGTCAAATCCTGCACCTGCTACTGTTCCTTAGAAAGTTGATATTTCTCTCGGACTACCTGCTGATAAAATTCCTCCAGCGCTGCTACACAAGTCTTGTCATTGTAAAGATAAGAGTGGCGCTGGTTCATTTTTTTGACTATACTTTCTCGCCACGAGCGATCCAAACCCAATCTCACAGCGATTTCGATATATTCTGTTTCATCTTTAGCTATTGTTTCTGTCATTCCTAGCATTTTCAAAATTGCATAGGAATGGCGACCGCGCATAAACTCACTCGGACAGGTGACTATAGGCAAATTACAGGTAATCGCTTCTAAGGTTGTTCTACCTCCAGACCAACTGAGAGTATCTAAAAATATATCGGAAATCAAATTAAGGTTCCAATAGTCAATTTGATATTGCTGGGGCAATATTTTACAATAATCCTCGCTGTTCAATTCAACGCGCTCGAAAGCACGTTGCAGTCGCTGACGAAACAGTTTGGTAACATGAACGCTTTTGTTAGATATAAAAGCAAATTGAGCTTGGGGAATACGTTTGGCAATTTCAGTAAATATATAGTCATACTGGGGTAGATATTTATAAAGTGACTGACAGCATAAATAAACGATCGCATCTTCTCGCAGTTGATAATCTTTCCGCGTTTTTGTTACTTTGGGAATTGCTGTTTTGGGGTAGGATATCCCAATATTAGGTAAGCGGATTAATTTTTCTGAGTAATGGTTTTCAGCATCATATGGTTCCATTAAATCGCTCGATAAAAAGTAATCTATTGTCGGTAACCCAGTGGTCACAGGATGCGCCCATGTACTGCATTGAATTGGCGCTAATCTTAAGCTCCCAAATACGGTCATGTACGGGTGCATACCTATGTCTAGGAAAACCAGCACATGAAGGCGATCGCTAATAATTTTTTCGGCTGTTTTTCTGATATAATTTATATCTAAACTTTGGTCGTGTGCGAGGTGATAAAAATTATCGCTATAGTGTTCTAAAAACTTAACTATCTCTAGGTCTGAAGGATTACCTAGCTGATAGCAATACAGATTAAATTTATGGCGATCGCAATGACGCAGCCAACCGAGAAATAAATGAGTAACTGTATGATAACTATAAAAATAGTTAGAAATATACCCGATATTAATCTTGCTATGTTCGCTAATTGTTGGCATTGCTATATCCTTGACAAATTCAGGATAATTTGCCGCCATAATTTGCTGAAAATACTGTCCATAACGAGTTTGTAGCTTTAAGTCATTCTTACCTTGATAAGCCAAATAAAAGTTTGTGTGCGCTCCTACATCCATTAAAGCATTTTTTATAGTTTCGGGTGTTGTTAAAGAGGTTTGCTCAATTAGTTCTTCTAATCCTTGTGTAAAACGATCGCGGTAATAATCTATTTCTTCTTCACTTTCATAAACAACAGGAAGTATTAGCGAACTTTGCCGCAGTAAATATAAATTATTTTTGTTGAAATTCGGTAGTAATTCTGCGATTTTTATAGCTTCCTTAGCTCGGCCATCTAAATGTAAAAATTCCCATAGCTGCGCTGGCAATCTATCTACATTTGGATAAGTTTGTATGGCTTCGCGATAGGCTTTAATTGCCTCTTCATCTTGTTCTAACTGATAAAGACTGGTAATTAAGTTAAAGTATGCTTCAAGTATAGGCTGTACATTTATAGGATTCTCTTGAGAAATAGCTAAAAAATCTTCGTAATATTTAACTGCTTGGGCATAATTATTTTGGTAATAAAACGCATGACCGATGTAAAGTAAACCGATTGCTTCTGGCTTTGCTTGACTCTGCAATGCCGTTCCCAAATCGTACAAAATATTAAAATTATCATTTTCGATACTTAGGGCTTTTTTATAAGCAGCTATCCCCGACTCTACTTGACGGCGTGCTATTAAAACTTTACCCAAATAATAGTAAATATCTGCACGATTTACTTGGCGAGCGATCGCCTGCATAAAAACTGATTCAGCTTTGGAAAGGTTGCCTTGTTCAAATAATATCCGTCCTAAGTTTACATAAGAGTCAATCCAATTATTATCGAGGACGATCGACTGTTGATAAGCGCGTATCGAACGAGAGATTGCACCTGTTTTTTCTAGCAGTAAACCAAGTCTATAATAATAAATTTGTTTGGGTGAGCCAATGTTTAAGGCGCGATCGATCGCCTCAAATCCTTCTTGATATCTATCCAGTTGATAATATAAAACAGATAAATCGCTCCAAATATCTGGATTATTTGGATTGAACTGCAAAGCCTCTTTATATTTTTGTTCCGCTTGGACAAAACATTTTTGATTGTGCCAAGCTAGAGCCTCTTGATGCAGACCAGTAGAATTAGACATTTTTCCCTTTAACCCCTAGTCCCTCTCTTCCCTAGCCCCTAGCCCCTAGCCCCTAGCCCCTATCCCCTAGCTTTTAGCTTCGATTTGCCGCACTACAGTTAAAGCAGAATAGGATACGCCAGCAGTTCCTTCACCTGGGTGAGTAGAATCGCCGACCAACCAAAGATTCTGGATAGGCGTGCGATTGGCGAATCCAAACGGGCCAAAAGTTGGTATTCTCTGACCTACACCGCCAACGATACCTCGATCGCGTGCGGTAAAGCGAGCAAAAGTGCGTGGTGTGGCTGCTTCCACATGAACGATCGTTTCCGGTGTCAGGTGGAAATATTGAGAAAGACGAGCGATCGCTTCCTCAGTATATTTTCGTTTCAAATCTTCATAATTATTATTAGAGTTCCACCACTGTCTCACATCGGTAAAAGAAGAAGCGGTAATCGTTGCTTTTCCTTCTGGTGCGCGACCGTCTCCCGGATGACTGACCGAAACAAACAAAGAATTGTTTTCCCCGATAGGCCCTTCATAATCATAAAGAAATTGCAGATGTGGCGGACATCCAGCCGGAATTGCAGATTCCTCTACACCCAGATAAATAACAAAAGCACCCGATGATGGCGGTAATTTCTCGACCCTGTGTTTGTAACCGCGCATTCGATTTGGGATTTCGGATTTGGGATTTTGGATGGAAAGATTTTCGTCTTTTTCGTGTTCCAACAGCTGCATTAAGTTTTGTACTGTGACATTGGCGACAATGCGATCGGCTGTTTGAGTCCAAACCTGATTGGTTTTCAGGTTGCGAATGCGAACGCCGACTGCCTTTCCATTTTCCACGAATATACGATCGACACTGTGACGCACGAGTAGCTTACCACCATCTCGCTCTAGAGCTTCCACGAGGCGATCGCTCAACACCTGCATACTACCTTGGAGATGATACAATCCCTGCGGTTCTTGAGAGACACCCAATGCAGTAGCAGCATAGAGCAAAGCCGTTTCTTCCGCATCTACCTGAGAGTAGAGTTTCAGTTGCAAATCCAGAAATGTGACGAGACGCAAATTGTCATCCAACCCATATCCCCGCAAAGCATCTCCCACTGTCAAAAAGGTATAAGGTAGGGTAAGCAAAGTATCGGGACGGACTGCTTTTGTCAATTGCCACAAATCCCATAAATTACGCGGCGGCAGTACCGGGTCGCGAGATTGAAAAGCCCAACTGTAGCGAAACAAATTTGCCATTAACTGCCAAAACGGTTCGCTGTCGGGAAATTGTCGCTGCCGTTCTGCCTGCCACTTTTGGGGATTGCGCCAGACATTGATAGGTTCTGTTTCATTCGGTAAATAAACCGCACAAGCTGGATCGCAGGGTGTTGCTGCTGGCGGATCGATTTCTAATTCCGAGAATATGCGATGGTGAATCCCACCCGGTTCGAGTCCCGCAACTTGAGTAGCGCCGACATCGAAGGTAAATCCTTTTCTTTTAAAGCTGGAGGCGCATCCTCCGGGTACGATCGCTTGCTCCAAAACTAACACCCGATAGCCGCGATGAGCGAGTAAAGCTGCTGCGGTAAGACCGCCAATACCAGCGCCAATGACGATCGCTTGGAAAGATTTTGCCATGAATGTCAAACTTAACAATTTGTAACAAATCCGATCGTATGGCACTTGTATCGACGACGGCAATATCTGAGAAAAGAAATAGTCAACTCTGCATAAGGTTAATGCTTTACGTGTAATTACCAGATCTGATTAAGAAGCGTAACGTTTAACATTAAAGAAGTAACAGTAACAGCGACGACAACTGTAACAACTCATGACATCAACCCTGCTCAAATCTATACCGCTAAACGCCCCCACGATTTGCCGACTGCCTAACGGGTTAACAATTGTGGCGGAACAGATGCCGGTGGAAGCCGTAAATCTAAGCTTGTGGGTGAGCGTCGGCTCAGCTATTGAATCGGATCGAATTAACGGTATGGCTCATTTCTTAGAGCATATGGTGTTTAAAGGAACCGAAAAGCTGGCTAGCGGTGAGTTTGAGCGTCTGGTTGAGGAGCGGGGTGCTGTCACCAATGCCGCTACCAGTCAAGATTACACTCACTTTTACACTACAGCCGCTCCTAAAGATTTTGCCGCACTAGCACCATTGCAGATAGATGTGGTGGTTAACCCCAGCATTCCAGACGAGGCATTTGAAAGGGAGCGGTTCGTCGTTTTAGAAGAAATTCGTCGATCGGAAGATAACCCCCGCCGCCGTATTTATCAGCGGTCTATGGAAACCGCGTTTGAACGACTGCCTTACCGTCGCCCAGTTTTGGGCCCAACATCGGTAATTGAGCAGCTTACTCCTCAGCAAATGCGCGATTTTCATGCTAGTTGGTATCAACCCAAGTCGATAACTGCTGTAGCGGTGGGTAATCTCCCAGCTAAGGAATTAATTGATATTGTGACGGATGGATTTGTTAGGAGTAAGGGCAGGTCATACCTAAACTCTACTCGCTCTGAGCAGATCGATCGCTCTATAGAAGATCTGGCATTTGAATCAGAACTGCCTTATCAAGAAATTGTGCGCCGAGAATATACAGATGAAAGCTTGCAGCAAGCACGCTTAATGATGCTTTGGCGAGTACCTGGGTTGACTCAATTACACCAAACTTATGGGTTGGATGTACTGGCGGCAATTTTAGGACAAGGGCGGACATCTCGACTGGTGAGGGATTTGCGGGAGAATCGACGCTTAGTTACCCATATTTCTGCCAGTAATGTCAGCCATCATTTACAGGGTATTTTCCAAATTTCCGCCCAGTTGCCAACGGAAAATCTCGCAGAAGTAGAAGCTGCGATCGTTCAACACATCCGCAGCCTTCAAACAGAATCTGTTACAGCCGCAGAAATTGGCCGCGTCCGCACGCAAGTGGCAAATCGATTTGTGTTTGCGAACGAGACGCCGAGCGATCGGGCTGGAATGTACGGTTACTATCAATCAATGGTAGGAGATTTAGCTCCCGCTTTGAACTACCCCGCTCGCATTCAAGCTTTGGATGAAGTGGATCTTCAACTGGCGGCTGAGCGGTTCTTGTCTCCTGATGCTTATGCTGTTGTGGCGATATCGCCAGATCGGAAGTAGAGTTTTTTTAACGCAGAGGAACGCAAAGGTTTACGCAGAGGAACGCGGAGGAGATAGCCGATCGAGCAAGGGGTTTAAAGGATAATAGAAAGTATTTCCTCTATTTCAGTATTTCTGTACTTGCATCTGCGTTCCTTTGCGTTAAAATCTCTCCCATGTGGACGAAAATTGATGCTCATATTACTGAGCTAACTGGCGAAGAATTTCACACTCAGCAGAGGCGATCGGTTGGGGGAGGCTGCATAAATCAAGGTTATGCAATCTCAGATGGCGATCTTACCTATTTTGTCAAGCTCAACCAAGCTTCCCAGATCGATATGTTCCAGGCAGAGGCGCTGGGCCTCCAACAAATGTGGGAAACCCAAACTATCCGCATTCCTAAGCCAATTTGCTGTGGAATTGCGGATGATAAAGCTTACATAGTGATGGAATGGCTCGATTTGGGTCGCAGTGCTAACGCGAGTGCTTGGGAGGAGATGGGTCGTCAGCTGGCGGCAATGCACAAGAGTAGCAGCAAAGCTTTTGGCTGGGAGCGAAATAATACGATCGGTTCGACTCCCCAGATTAATACTTGGACATCTGATTGGGCAGAGTTTTTTGCCGAACACCGGATCGGCTATCAACTAAAATTGGCTAAGCGACGGGGCGGTCATTTCAGTCAGGGAGAAAGTTTGCTCAAAGCAATACCGGAACTGCTAGCAGGTCATCAGCCTCAACCATCCTTGGTACATGGGGATTTATGGTCGGGTAATGCTGCTGTTACCGTAGCAGGTGAGCCGGTGATTCTCGATCCTGCACCTTATTATGGCGATCGCGAAGTGGATATCGCCATGACGGAACTGTTTGGCGGTTTTCCAGCAGCGTTTTATCGCGGTTATAACGAAGCTTGGCCTTTAGATGCGGGCTACGAAGAGCGCAAAACGCTCTACAATCTATACCACATTCTCAATCACTTTAATTTGTTTGGCGGCAGTTACGGGTCGCAGGCAAATCGAACGATCGAGGAAATTCTCAGAGGCTAGAAAAAGTCAAAAGTCAAAAGTCAAAACGAAGAGGGAGAAGGAGGAGGGAAAAATATTTATTCTCTCGCTCCCCCACTCCCCCACTCCCCCACTCTTTCCCTAGCCCCTAACCCCCAATCCCTAACCCCTAGTCCTCAGTTAAGCAACTCGCTTGCTTTTCATAGCAAGAGGTAATGGACAAGATGCTACAGCGACTGAAGAAGCTTCCCTACTGCTAAGAGCTTTCGGTTTCTGGGTTTCGGTATTGCGAACCTTCCAGGCGATCTCTAACATATTCATCCAGTGCTTTTGCACCTGTTTGAGTGTAATTTTGAGAGTTTTGGCGATTTCCTCGTCTAGTTTGTGGTTCTGTTTGAGGTGCAATATCTGCTGTTGTTGTGGGGAAAGTTGAACAAAGAATTTTTCCCACTGTTGAGAAGACATTCCCAGTTTTTGGTCGATGTCTGCTCCTAACCACTGGTGTACCAGTTTCCAGTGAGAGACGCGAGCAAACTTTTCCACATGGTACTTAAAGCGCTGTTGCAGGTAATCGCGTTGCCGAGGAGTCAGACCCAAGATGGTGTCAATATCTGGGGCTGCCAAGTCTTGCAGTTTTAAGACTAGGTAATCTACGCAGTCTGATTGACCTTGGGATTCCAAGTATTGTAGCAGTTCGGCGATGACGCGATCGCGCAATACTTCTTCAGATGGGTCGATTGTATCGGCAATAATTTGCGATCGCAGCTGTTGCATCAGCGATGACTGAATGCTCGTTTGCTCTTGCTCTCCTTTAGGCATTTCCACAGCCTGCTCTATATCCAGAGGAGTCTCGGCTGGTTGGCGTTTGACAAACGCTTGGGCACGCAGCACTATCAGCTGCTGGGTGTTACCCTTTGGCAGGCTAATGCGGCGCTTGGCATAATGTTCGGTGAACGCCATATACTCGGCCAATTCCAACTGGGTGCGCGGTGTGTAGTCACTAGCCAGATCGTTTTCCCGCCGGAAAGCTTTGAGAGACTCGGCGTAAAACTCTTGCAAAAAGTCTTCAATCAGGTTAGTGCGCCCATAAAAACCCAATTGAGATTGCGGCGGTGCAATGTATCGATAAACCATTGCACTGAGGTTGCTGTGCAGTTCAACGCGGCCTTGTCTGGACCCCAAGCGGTAATAGGACAGGCACTTTTGCAAGCGATGGCGTGCCAGAGCGAGCTGCCAAGAGTGGATTTGACCGGAAGTTTGGATGCGGGAACTCTTTTGGCAAACTCGTTCTACTTCCAGCGCCATTCGAGTTGCGACACCTTTAACTTGTCTTCCTTGCGATCCGACTGACGGCGACAGTTCCTCCAGCAATAGCTGGACTAAAGCTTGAGTGTCGAAATTTTCTCCTAAATGTTCCGGAGACTCAAGGTTGCTGGTAGAAGTTGGATTGAGATCGTTGACGGTTGTTAAAGTCATTGTATTACCCCGACTACTTTTATGAATTACATCGAAAGAAAATAAACTTTTTGTAGGTGCCATCACCCGATTGTGTGTTTTAGATGTTGATAATGTGAACGTTTCATAAGGAAGGTTCCATATGTAGTGTGTGTGATAAACTCGGATTGCCAAGAAAGGTTTCCTTTACGCCTGAAAATTTTTATTTGCTGTTTTTTTGCGAGAGACTGTCGGGAACCTTTTTCTCAGCTGGAAGCTATTGATGAAATCAAGTGGCTATCCCTGAGTGG
>NZ_JACJUP010000750.1:0-3565 GCF_014748295.1 Planktothrix sp. FACHB-1355
AGGTTGGCATCCTTGAGGTTAGCTGCGCTCAAATTAGCACCTTTGAGATCCACACCAGTCAACAAAGCATCACTCAAATCGGCACCGAGCAAATTAGCATTCTTGAAGTTAGAGCCAGCCATTCTTGCACCTTTTAATTTAGCAAAACTCAAATTAGCGCGGCTGAAGTTGACGCGAGTGAGACTGGCAAAACTGAGATTGGTGCGGTTGAGATTGGCGCTAGTGAAGTTAGCTTCATCGAGATCGGCGTTACTCATATCCGCTTCAGTTAATTCGGCTTCACTTAAATCGATATTTTCTAACTTTGCACCAGCAACTTTTACCCCTCTAAGGGAAACGCGATCGCGGTTCAAATCTTGCAGCGCCATTAACCTAGCATAGCTAACTTCTACGCCTTCCGCTCCATCTATGATGCTCCAAGCTTGATAGTGAGATTGTTTCCTACGTTCGGGAATTTCTTTGATGAATAGAATCAAAGCCAGCAGAACGCTGATAGCGTCTGCACTGCCCACTATTTTGGCTAGGGGCGAATTTTCATCGGTGATGAGAACGAGCGATATTAATACGAAGGCTGCAACGCTGGCGATCGCCCATGTTGGTAGTTCCCAGAACCATTTAACTAATGTTTCCTGGGAGGCGGTAAGTTTTTCCTGTATTTGTTCTGTTGTTACACCTTCTTTAACAACGGATGTTAAGCGTTTTATTTGTGCTTCAGCTTGAGTTTTAAGCAGAGCGAATTTGTTCTTAATTAATTCATTCTGTAAACTGGGAGACTTTTCTGTAACTGGTGCCGTTACTGCGTCGTTAGAAAAAGTAGGTACTGGCGGCGATGGGAGAGATGGGACTGCATAATCGGCACCTGACAACATCACATTGGCGATCGTCCCAAAAGCATTCTCCCATGCAAGCTTTACTTCGGGAGTCCAATCTTGCTGTAGATATTGTTCTAAAGTCACCAACAGTGCAGAAACCACAGGCGGATAATATTTTGGTAGAGCGCCATAAGCAACGTGCCGAGATCCTAAGTCTTGAAGCACTTGCCGCAGAGCCTCTGGTTTGCGTAAACTTTCTACCACCAGCACCAAGGCAGCAAGCAGCTTTTTGTGCTGCTTTTTCATATCGATGTGGGCAAATAACGGTTTCACACCCGGGTTAGCGGCAAACAAGTTATCGTAGAAGCTCACCACAAATTCCGGCAACTGTGGCTTAATTTTAGCGAAGCTGCTTTCGAGTAATTCGATTTCTAGGGCACCAGATTTCTGCGGTGCTGGTGCTGTTACTGCGACTTTAGAAGGTGTGGGTACTGTTTGCGATGGCACAGGTAAGGGAGCATAACCTGCACCTTCAAACATTACATTGGTAATCACAACATAAGCATCCACCCAAGCTTGCTTGATTTCTTCCGTCCAATCTGACTGTAAATACTGCTCAAAAGTTTGCAGTAGCGCCGCACCAACTAAGGGGTAAGATTCTGCGATTGCCCCGTAAGCAACGTGCCTTGCTCCCAAGTCTTTAAGAACTGCCTTGAGAACTTGTGGCTTACGCAAACTTTCTATGACTAACACTAAAGCACCGAGCAGCTTTTCTTGCTGCTTTTGCATATCGGTGTGAGTGAATAACGGTCTTATTCTTGGATTGGCTACAAACAGGTTTTCGTAAAAGCTGGCTGCAAATTGCGCGGCTTGGGGTTTGATTTTGGCAAAGCTGCTTTCGAGTAATTCTACTTGTAATGCACCAGATTTTTGTGGGGGAGGTGGTGCTACGTTAGCTGTAAATTCGTTGACATTGGTAGTGGATTTATGCACGATTGGTGCTTTATTCTCCCCGACAAAAGCGATGGCTTGGTTTTCTATTAATGGAGGTGGCGCTGCACTGGCGGCATCTTTTAACATCTCACCAGAAGACGGCTGTACGATCGCTGCTTTTTTCTCGTCGGTGGAAGCGATTGATAATTTTTGTTGTGGCGGAGGTGGGGTAAATGATGCGGCAACTTCCTTGATTGCAGTGGTAGATTTGTGTGGGCTTGGTGAAGGAGTTGGTAGTGTTTCTAATTGCAGAGTTTGGGCTGGATAACCTGCGCCTTCAAACATTAAAGCTGCGATCGCACTATAAGCATCGACCCATGCTTGCTTAACTTCAGGAGTCCAATCTTCTTGTAAGTATTGTTCAAAAGTTGCCAACAGCGCCGCGCCCACTAAGGGGTAATATTTTGGTATTGCCCCGTAACTGACGTGCCTGCTTCCTAAGTCTTTAAGAACTTCCTTGAGAACTTCTGGTTTCCGGAGACTTTCTACTACTAACACCAAAGCACTCAGCAACTTTCCTTGCTGCTTTTTTATGTCGCTATGAGCAAATAGCGGTTTTACTCTGGGGTTAGCAGCAAATAAGTTTTCGTAGAAACTAGCGGCAAATTCTTCCGCGTGAGGTCTGATGCGCTGGAAACTTTGTTCTAATAATTCAACTTTTAGAGACATTTGTGTATTTTTAGGTGTAAGAAGTTGTCAATGGTATAATTTAAATAGTTTTCAATTTTAATGCTGTGCTTTTAGGGGGTCGCAACTTGATTTTTTTGGTTAATTGCGCTCAGAAAGCTGCCATCGCATCAATTTTTGTTAGATTCTACAACATTTGCCCACCTAAAACAAGCTCGGCAATTTGCGGTAGGGCGATCGCTCCTAAAAGTTGGGCGGTTGCAAATGGTTTAGCCCGGTAACTGTTTGCGCCAAGAATTCCGCCAAGGCGTTGCACATCTTGGTTATTTTGAGCGGTGATAAATATAAACTGATACCAGGAAAAACTATTGCGTTTCCGATGGCGGATTTTGGCCAATCTTCATCGCCTTCCTGCTTCGCTTTAGCTGCTTCCACAAAGATTTGATCTTTTGATACGCCTCCTCTGGCAAAATCTTTCCTCCGGTTTCCAAGGCCGCGATATACGCAACTTTCTGAGCAAATTCTTGCAAATTAGCGTTAAAAGCTAGTTGTTCGGGCGTAAAGGCACCGTAGTAGCGGCCTCTAGGGTATAAAAAGTCGTTTTTGCTCTGTTGGTTGAAATTTTCTCCGTTAGTGGCCATCGATTCTTCGTTTGATAACGGTATTTATAGATATGCTTAACCAAGCCTTAACCTAGTTTATACCTACCTGGGGGATAATATTTGCAAAACTTAACATAATCGCGATCGCTACTCAAACTCGCGGCGGAATAAAATAAGGGCGATCGTGCGATCGCTCCCATAACTCAAACACTTTTATCTGTCTTTTGGCGTCCCGTGCAATTTCGGATCGGGTTGGGGTGGGTGCGGTTCTGGGCCAAGCGGCTGAGGATTGGCGATATACTCGAACTGGCCTTTGCCGTCGATCGATTTGCCGTTCGCCCAGGTTTATTTATAAAGGTTTTTAACTTAAATGCTACTGATATCGTGTCCGGTTGGATCGGTAGTACATGAATGATGCTCTCATGTTATCTGTGGGAGATCGGGGGTGAAAATTTTACCGCAGATGAAGACAGATTAACGCAGATTAACGCAGATAAGAACGCATTTTTTATGCAACCGATGCTACCGGAT
>NZ_JACJUP010000751.1:0-3556 GCF_014748295.1 Planktothrix sp. FACHB-1355
AGATGGTGCGATCGCATTTTCGAGAACGCTACCAATCAGCTAACGAAGTACTAGAAGATCTCCGAAAATTACAAAGTACTCTTGTTGGTTATACTCACTACCTTATGTTACCTGCATTCAGTCAAAAATCGATCGTTAAATACTATGAAATATATTTAGTTATAATCACAGCGGTAACAACTATTTTTCTGACAAGATTATTTCAAGAAGCCGCGACAATAAATAATCATAACTCTCCCAGAGTTATGGCGACGCTTTCCGCTCAAAAACCGGAAGTTGTCGAGCTTTTAAATCAAGGCAAAACGCTAATAGAATTGCGTCGCTACGATGAAGCTATCGGTAGTTTAGACAAAGCAATTCAAATCGAGCCAACTTATCCGGAAATATGGCTGGAGCGCGGGAAAGCGCTCTTAGAATTGCAAAAATTTGAAGAAGCGCTACGTTCTTTTGACGAAGCGGTAAAATTGAAGTCGGATTATGCGCCAGCTTGGTATTGTCGAGGCATAGTGCTAGAGAAATTGAATCGTAATACAGAAGCTCTCGCATCTTTAGATAAAACTGTGGAAATTGAACAAAATTATCCCGAAGCTTGGTATATACGAGGCGAAATATTATATAAGTTACAACGCTATCAAGAAGCCGTAAAATCTTTTGATAAAGCTGTAAAATTTCAGCAAAATTATGTAGAAGCTTGGTATAATATAGGCATTGTTCTCAATAAATTGCAGCGCCACAAAGAAGCGCTATCAGCTTTGGAAAAAGCCGTCCAAATTCAGCCAGCTTATCCGGAAGCGTGGGTAGAACGCGGCTCGACTTTGGGGAAATTGCAAAAATATAACGATGCGATCGCTTCTTTTGACAAAGCTTTGGCTCTCAATCCTAATTCTGCGGAAGCTTGGTATGAGAGAGGTTACGTACTGGAAAAATTGATGCTCTACGAAGAAGCGCTCGCCTGCTTGGAAAAAGCCATTCAAATTAAACAAGATTACGCACAAGCTTGGTATAATCGAGGCATTGTTTTAGAAAAATTAAACAAATATGATTTAGCGATCGCTTCCTACGATAGAGCTGGACAACTACAGCCAGATTACTCGGAAGCTTGGTATCAAAAAGGCATTGTCTTAGAGAAATTACAAAAGTACGACGAAGCGCTCGCCGCTTACGATAAAGCTATTCAAATATGGCCTGCCAATCAACCAGCAATAGAAAATAGAAAGCAATTGCTCACTAAACTGGGACGGTAAACTAAGTTTAGCCTTACCCGTATTAGTGTACTATCGTAAATATACATTGCCACCTTTAGGAAAGCAACTATGATAATCCAAGAAAAAGAACAGCGAAACTGGCAACCTATAGTCAAACAATTTGAAGCTGTATTAGGAAAAAATGGCGTTGTGCAGCGTCGGGAAGAATTGCTCACCTACGAATGCGACGGACTGACCAGCTACCGAAAACGACCGGCAGTAGTAGTGCTACCGCGCACAACAGAACAAGTAGCCGAAGTAGTGAAAATATGCGATCGTCATCAAATCCCTTGGGTAGCCAGAGGTGCCGGAACAGGACTTTCTGGTGGTGCATTACCAGTCGAAAATTGCGTTTTAATTGTCACCGCCTTGATGAAACAAATCCTGCAAATAGATTTAGAAAATCAGCGAGTTGTAGTTCAACCTGGAGTAATTAATAACTGGGTAACGCAAGCCGTCAGCGGTGCAGGATTCTACTACGCACCCGACCCCTCCAGCCAAATCGTTTGTTCCATCGGCGGAAACGTTGCCGAAAATTCCGGCGGCGTTCATTGCCTCAAATATGGAGTCACCACAAACCACGTTTTAGGGTTAAAATTAGTCCTTCCCGATGGCTCAATTGTTGATGTTGGTAGCCCAGTGCAAGAAATTCCCGGTTACGACATCACAGGTTTATTTGTCGGTTCCGAAGGAACCCTTGGTATCGCCACAGAAATTACCCTCAGAATTCTCAAAACCGCCGAATCAATTTGCGTTCTCCTGGCAGATTTTAGTAACATGGAAGCTTGCGGCGCATCCGTTTCTGATATCATCAGCGCTGGCATTATTCCCGCTGGTATGGAAATAATGGATAACCTCAGCATCAACGCAGTTGAAGATGTCGTCGCCACCGGATGTTACCCCCGCGATGCTGCTGCTATTCTATTAGTAGAAGTAGACGGATTAGAAGTAGAAGTTGCTGCCAATAAAAAGCGCATCGCCGAAATTTGTACCAAAAACGGCGCTCGCAGTATCACTACAGCTAACGACCCGGAAACGCGGTTAAAATTATGGAAAGGTCGCAAAGCCGCATTCGCCGCAGCCGGACATATGAGTCCCGATTATTACGTGCAAGATGGCGTAATTCCCCGCACCCAGTTACCTTTTGTCCTGCAAGAGATTGAAAATTTAAGCCAGAAATACGGCTATCGGATTGCCAATGTATTTCACGCAGGAGATGGCAACTTGCACCCGCTGATTCTTTACGATAACTCTGTTCCGGGAGCATTGGAAAAAGTAGAAGAATTAGGCGGAGACATTCTCAAACTCTGCGTGAAAGTTGGCGGCAGTCTGTCTGGAGAACACGGCATCGGTGCAGATAAAAAATGCTATATGCCAGAAATGTTTACGGAAACAGATTTAGAAACAATGCAATGGGTGCGACAAGTTTTTAATCCCAACGGTTTGGCAAATCCTGGGAAAATGTTCCCCACACCTCGCACTTGTGGAGAAGCAGCTCGCGCTCAAACTGAGAAAAAGTTTGAAGCGATCGAACGTTTTTAATTGATTCACATCTTGCACCATTCTCAACAAGATTTGAGGAACCGGGTTTCTTAACGAAAAATCTTGGGTTTCAGGTTTAGTTATGGGCAAGAAACTGGGTTTCTTGCCCTAGTGTAAGATGTAAATATACCTACTTACTGATTCAAAATTTAGATCGACTTGCTACTTGAGAACTCTGGTGGCATTGAAAATTGCCAGCAGTGCTACTCCCACTAATCTTATGTCTGGAAATTGGATATCTGCATCTATTTGTCAGGCAACTGAGTGAGTAACTAGCAACTTGAGTTAATATGCTAAGCCACATCGCGATCGCAAATTCCAAATGGCAATCTTTGCTACTCCCGTTTGAGGTGGAGTCAACGGTTAGTCAAACAGTATTTCTAGACTTGGCTGCTGCTTATACCAGCACGGGAAGATTTTATCATAACTTCGCACATATTCTGCAAGTTATCGAAAAAATTGAAATGATGCGATCGCATTCCCAAAATTTCGCCGCCTTAGAATTTGCCGCCTGGTTTCACGATGTCATCTACGACCCCAAAGCAAAAGACAACGAAGAGAAAAGTGCTACCTATACAGCAGATGTTTTGACCAGTTTGGCAATTCCAGGAGACACGATCGATACGGCTGTCAACCTAATATTAGCAACGCAAAACCATCATCCCATAGCTAACAGTATTGATAGTCAAATATTTCTGGATTCAGACTTATCCATATTAGGTTCTTTTGAGACAGAATATCGAAATTACGCACAAGCAATCAGACAAGAA
>NZ_JACJUP010000752.1:0-3554 GCF_014748295.1 Planktothrix sp. FACHB-1355
CCAAGTCTTATCATACTTGGAAGTGATGAGGTTTTACATTGGACGGCTTACAAGCAGAACGGATTGAATCTGTCAAGGCGGGAAGCTTTGCTGCTTTGTCGCTTTTTTTGGCTTACGGAATCGCAACCTTGGGAAATCAGTTAGTTTTGGCAAAGCAGTTTGAGGTACTGGCTTCTTTGCAAATCTCGACGGCAGCAAATCTGTTGCTAAGTGGGGCGATCGCTATTATCAGCGGTTTCCTTTTCGGCATCACCTACCGCTACATCATCCGCGAAGATCGCAATTCCCATCTTAGCGAAGGGGCAGTGCTAGCGTTTGGACTGGTGCGGGGATTAGCCCAAGCAGACGTAGGGTTGAATTTTGACAATGCGTTTTGGTCCTGCGGCGTTTTGGCCGTCGAGAGTATTGTACTGTTTGCGATCGCCCGATATACTCTTGATGTAGCGATCGATCGCGGTTGGCTGAAACCTTTTCGATTAAGCTGAAAAACAAACACATATAAAACGCTGGAAATTGTTCGCTCGATCGCATCATCTTTAAAAATCTGCGAACTGAGTGGGCGCAAAATAAACCAAAGATGATTTGTAGGGTGGACATTGCCCACCCTAAATTTAATTATGTCTGCCTAGTTAGAAACCTGTAAAAATCATGAAATATTTGTATTTTTTGTTATACTTTTGTTGAGTTTAGTATCATTCATAGGTTTTACCTATTAAAAGAGTAATCATAGTAACTAAGGAGCAATTTTTATGTAACGCATGGCAGGAGGTGAGATGCCGTGCTAAGGCTACATCAACCGATTAGCGGCAAAGAATATCTAAACTATTCAGCTGTCAAAAAATTTCTTAATGAGTGGCAGCAGTTTATTCAGAATGGCAAGGTAGCTATCCACAGAGTCGGGAAGTCGATCGCGTTGATACCTTTATTGCTTGTGGTAGTATTGCCACTTTTCTCTCTGGTATTATTTGTAGATGAAGATGAAACGATTTAGTTTCACTTTGGCTAATAGCTAATCACTAATTACCATAAGTATTAGCTATTAACTATTAGCAATTATCTATGTTTATAAAGGTTCCCAGGCTTTGCCTTGGTAGCCATATTGCACTGTTTCGGGATGCAGAATTTCTGCCAAAATTTCTACAGAATCAGCCAATCTCGGCCCAGGACGATTGAAGTAGGAATTGCCATCAGTGATGTAGACTTTGCCACTTTTTACGGCTTGCAAATTCTGCCAATCAGGACGCTGGGCTAACATAGAAGCTTCTTGCCGAGTACGCTGTAAATCAAAGCCGCAAGGCATGAAAATAATTACATCTGGATTAGCTGTTATCAAAGATTCCCACTGTAATTGAGGGGCAGGCTGACCCGGTACGCCAACAAGAGGCTGACCGCCTGCTAACTTCACCAGTTCTGGAATCCAATTACCGGCAGCCATTAGGGGATCTGTCCACTCGATGCAGGCAACAGTGGGAAGCTTTGTATCAATACTTGAAAGAGTTTTTTGCTCGCAAATTTTGACGCGAGATTGTAAATCTGATAATGAAGTGGGAGTTTCCACATCTAGCGTTTGGGCAACCATTTGGATGTCTGCCCAAATATCAGCTAGAACAGTGGGCTGTAAAGAAATAATGTGGGGTTGGCTGTGGGTGAGTGAGGCGAGAGCTGTTTCCACTTGTGATAAGCTAACGGCACAAACATCGCACTGGTCTTGAGTTAGGATGTGTGTCGGTTGTAACTGTTCTATGAGCTCAAGTTTAATTTCATAGATGCTGAGGGCGTTTTGGAGAAGATTGGTAACGTCCTGATGAATTTCGGCACTGGGTTTAGAAGAGTTCAATCGTGCTTGGGTGCAAATAGGACGATCTTTGATTTCTGGGGGATAATCGCATTCGTGCGATCGCCCCACCAGATAATCGGTTAGGCCCAACAGCGCGACAATCTCTGTGGCGCTGGGAATCAGAGAGACAATTCTCAGATTTTTTGCAGCAGTCATTTTTATCACTTCTCTCGTCAAATAGAAAGACTCGGTAGCTAAGTTAGAGCAGTAATTTTAACGTAGCGTTAATCTTTAAAACTGTTATCCTCCTTGCGTTACATAGTGAGGTCACAATTTTTATAAAGAAATATTTACAGAAAAATCGCCGTAGGGAATCTGGCACTAATCTATTCTCGAACCCCCTTACCCTGTAGAAGTGTGTACGCGGTTACGAAAGGTTGGCAATTATTCATAGCACAATTGTTACCCTGGAGGTGCTACAGACTCAATTGCGCCATATGGGGTAAGGTCTGCATACAGCAACAGCAGGTTATACAGTATTCCCTGGGGTGAAAAGAGTGAATGAGTATCAATAGGGCAAGAATTAGAGATAGAGTGATTCAAATGGTATTGGCGATCGATACTACCCCGAAAATGACGACGCCCAAACAGACAGAGGAAAAGCTCACCCTCTACCGAGAAATTATCGCCAATAGCAAAGATGCGATCGCCATACTCGACACGCAGGGATATTACATCGAGCAGAACTGGGCCCATAGAGACCTACTGGGTTATACCGATGAGGAGTTGCAGGGCAAAACACTAGCCATTCACACCGACGGCGATTTTTGCTCCTTCTTCTTACCGGAGGTGGAAAAGCAGGGCAATTACTGTGCGGAAATCACCTGCCGTAGCAAAAGTGGAGAACTATTGTACATCGAATTTTCCTCCTTTGCAGTCCGTAATGATGGAGGCCAAACCGTATGCTATTTCGGAATTAAGCGCGACATCACCGCACGCAAACGCCAAGAAGCATCACTCCGACAAAGCGAAGTCAGAAATCGCGCTCTTCTGGATGCGATACCAGATTTAATGTTTTGCATCGCCAAAGATGGGACTCTGATAGACTGCAAAGCCAACAAAGAAGATCTGCTCTACGCACATCCAAGTCAGTTTTTAGGTAGAAAAGTGCAGGAAGTCCTCCCAGCTGAGTTAAGTCAGCAGATTATGCACTACCTGGAGCAAGCCTTACAAACTAAAACTATACAAATTTTTGAATATCAATTAGCCATTACTGGTATGGAGCGCCATTACGAAGCTCGGTTAGTTGTCAGCGGCGAAGAAGAAGTTGTAAGTATAGTCCGCGATATTACCCAGCGCAAGCAGACAGAACTGGAACTGCGTCAAGCTAAAGAAGCTGCCGAAGCCGCAAGTGATTCTAAAACCGAATTTTTAGCTAACATGAGCCACGAATTGCGAACTCCTCTCAACGCTATTCTAGGTTTGTCGCAACTGCTGGATCAACAAATTTTTGGTTCTCTCAATGCCAAACAGAAGGAATATGTCAACTACATTCACAGTAGTGGCCAACATCTTTTGTCGCTGATTAACGATATTCTTGACCTTTCCAAAGTCGAAGCTGGCAAGGAAGAGCTAATCCTGATGCCTATTTCGGTGAGAGAACTGTGCGATAGTTGCTTGAGCCTAAGTAGTCGGACAAAAGTAATCGACACTGTATGAACTTTTGTTAAGGCACTTGCAGGAGTGCCTTCGCACAGCGTGCCGTAGGCATATCGTG
>NZ_JACJUP010000753.1:0-3522 GCF_014748295.1 Planktothrix sp. FACHB-1355
CCCGGCTCGCAAGCCGCTGGATGTCAAGTTACAAAAAGTAACTTGGGGGATGCTAGCCAGAATAGCTGACTGCGACCGACTGGCGATCCGGTTTCCGGAAGCGTTAAACCGACAATGCCGGCTTTTTTGACGACCAAAGAGCCTCGAATTTCACCCCAAGTCAAGATTTCCGCCCAATTTCCCAAGTTTGGTTCGTGACCGACCAACGCTAGGCGAGTGTTGCCTTTCTGTTGCCATTTCTCGAACCAAGTTAGCCAGTTTTGGATGTCGCCGTCAAAGGCGAGGTCGTTTGATTCTTCCAGTTGGGAACTCAACCCAGCTGCGATGAGAATTTCGGCGGTTTGACGCGCACGCACGAGGGGACTGGTGAGAATCAGACCGAAATGAAGATTCAATTCCGAGAGTCTCGCGGCGACTTTGCGGGTTTTGCGTTTGCCTTCATCGGTCAGAGGCCGATCGCGATCGCTAGAATATTGTTCGGGTTCGGCAGCTATCCCGTGACGGATTAAGTAGAGTTCTGTCATTGGTCACCGGTCAGTTGTCAGAAGTTAGCGTTAAGCGATCGCAAATCAGCGCACCTATCTTACTCGCTGTCGATCAAATCGTGAGTGGGGTTAATCAACTTTAAGAGCTTTTGCTTAATTTGGGTATCGAACACTTCCCACTTCAGCTTGGCATACTCGGAGTTTTCGTTGCTGCCACCCAAGAAGCCGATCGGGATTTCAAAGCCACCAGCCATCATCCGTCCGCCGCCAAAAAAGCGCCCTTGATTATCTTGACCGAATGCTTCTTTGAGAAATTCATCGGGGTCGAGGGTTAGCTTGGTGGTTCGCAGTGACCCTATCACCATTTCTATCCCTTCTTCTTCATTATGGACAATCCCGTACACAAGGGCGGTATGGACATTTTCTTCCGTTACTAAGAAGTCTGCCGCTTGGGGGATGGCATCCCGGTTATCGTAGCGCAAGTAACCGACACCGGCAATGGAAAAGTTGTTTTGTACAGAGCGATTTTTGAGACTGCGCTCGATCACGTCCATAACTCGCTTAGAGCGATTTGTTTGGAGGACGGCATTGAGCAGCTGAGCGTCGTAGAATCGGCTGAGATAGGCAGCAGCGAGAAAATCTTCTTCTTGTGCTTGTCTGAGCGCGTTGGTGTCCGATCGCAAACCGTGCATCAGAGATGTGGCACATTTAACGTGTTCGCTGATGCTGCTATCCATATTGAGCAACCCCGCTTGCAGGTATTGCGTCAAAATGGTGGCGGTTGCTCGCACGCTAGGCCGAATATCGACAAACTCAGCTTGGAGGTTCCCTTGCAGTTTGTGATGGTCTATCACTACCGTTGTCGGGATACCCGCTTGCTGTAAGAAAGGCATTAACTGGCTGGTAGTGCCTTGATTGTCGATCAAAATCAAGCCCTGATAGGCTGACAAATCTTTATTCTTGATTGTCTGAACTGTCCAGCGTTCTGCTGGTAGATTTGTCAGCTTTACCAGCGCGATATTTTCTTGGTGAGAGAGGGTGCCAGCATAGATGATGTCGCAGTGGATATCGTATTGCTGGGCGATCAATTTATACGTCCAAGCAGAGGATAAACCATCTGGGTCTGGGAAGTCTTGTACGACGATGAGCTGGCGTTCCTCTCGGTGTCGCTCCAAGCTTTGCCGCAAAGCTTCCACCTTTTGACCGCACGATAGGTTAGGCGAGCGCTTAGCTTGTTCGGAAGCAGCTTCACTCAGCGACGTTATCGATCGCTTCGTTGCCGTAGGTTCTACAGAGGCTATATCCGCCTTTGCCTCCATTAATTGCGGCTCTGCTGCTAAAGTCAATCGGTCAAGCGGCTGGAGCGAACGAGATTGCATATGGGGAAGAGGAACTGGTGTGTTAGACAAGTATATCCAGAAACCTATGGACGGCTATGCTGCCATTCAGCGCGACGCCATAGGTTAAGAGTGAATTGCTACTTCCTAGATCTTCGCAAAAAAACCAGCATTCAACATACCCTCCTACGGGGCATTCCTCTGGGTAGAAGTCTGAAAACCTTTTCTAATAAAAAACCTGCACGCTAGATGGGTGCAGGTTTGTTAAGTACCGATGACATATTTACTCCACTCTTGATGCGTTCCGCTCTTTACGTGTTTGGCAACTTCAAAGTATAAACTGCTGTAGGGTTTGCGCGGAGTGTGCCGTAAAAGCATATTTGCTTCTTGTGGTGTCCGGTTCCCTTTTTTGATATTGCAGCGGACACAAGCCGTTACCATATTTTCCCAGGTATCGCCACCACCGCGAGAACGGGGTAGCACATGGTCTAAGGTTAAGTCGTCACCTGTGTAACCGCAGTATTGACAGCTGTGGCTGTCGCGGTGCAGTATATTACGGCGGGTTAAGGGTATTTCTTTGTAAGGAACCCGGACGTAATGGCGCAGCCTAATCACTGTTGGGAGGGGAAATTCGGAATAGAGGTATTTGCCGTTGTGTTCGACTTGCTCTGCCTTGCCTTTAATCAATAGAACAACCGCCCGCCGCCAGCTGGTGATGTTGAGCGGTTCGTAGGAGGCATTTAACACCAGAACCTTGCCCATTTGAGTTCGATCGATAAAATGTTTTCTATGTCAAGATTATAGTCTCAGCTGGCTGGGAACTGGGGAGCTTTGAGAGGCGATCGAGTTTCTTACTTCCTTCCCGCCCTAAGATTATCGATTGCAAGTTACCTGTTGTTCTTTTCTCCCCCACTCTCCCGCTCCCCCACTCCCCCCAAAGCATACATATTCTTTGAGCGGGAAAGGAGTATTTCATTAGCGATCGCCAAGAACTTTTCTGCCAGTGAGGAAATACGTAACCATTTCGCCTTTGCCTTTGATCGGGATAGGGCCGCGTTCCTCAAACAGATATTTACATTGTAATATCTCATAAGTGGCGGCTGTGACCTGGATGCAGCCAGGAATGCCGTGAGACTCCATACGGCTGGCTGTATTCACGGTATCGCCCCATAAATCGTAGATAAATTTCTTGATCCCGATCACCCCTGCTATGACTGGGCCACTATTAATGCCGATGCGAATGCTGAACGAGCGGTCGGTGGAAGAGTTAAATTGTGCAATTTCTGCTTGCATATCCAGCGCCATTTCCGCGATCGCTTCTGCGTGATCTGTCCGGGGTCTTGGCAATCCGCCTACCACCATATATGCGTCGCCAATTGTTTTAATTTTCTCCAAACCGTGTTTTTCCGCAAGTCGGTCAAATTCGGAGAAAATTACGTTGAGCATTTCCACAAGTTCAGTAGGTGATAGACGGGTAGAAAGGTCTGTAAAGCCAACGATATCGGCAAACAAAACCGTTACTTCCGGGAAACTATCGGCAATGTAGCCTCGATCTTCTTTCAAGCGATCGGCGATCGCTCCCGGTAAAATATTTAACAGCAGTTGCTCAGATTTTTCTTTTTCAAGGCGGATGGCTTCTTCTGCTTGCTTGCGCTCTGTAATATCGCGAATTACCGACATCATATGCAGTTTACCTTTGT
>NZ_JACJUP010000754.1:0-3546 GCF_014748295.1 Planktothrix sp. FACHB-1355
CTGATATGGGATTACCGTCGTTTTCGGGGTAGACGATCTCGGTTTCGGTGGGAGTTGCGAGTTGCTGGATCATAAGCCGACTTTTTAAGTGCGATCGTATTTATTAATTGTATCGCGTAACTAAAAGAAGAGATGGTT
This sequence comes from Planktothrix sp. FACHB-1355, assembly GCF_014748295.1. Lineage (NCBI taxonomy): Bacteria > Bacillati > Cyanobacteriota > Cyanophyceae > Oscillatoriales > Microcoleaceae > Planktothrix > Planktothrix sp. FACHB-1355. Next base: position 139 of record NZ_JACJUP010000754.1, read on the forward strand.
TTGAACACTTGAAGAAACCCGGTTTTTCAGAAAAACCGGGTTTCTTGCCCTAAACAAAATCCTGTAAATTTTCAGTCCATTAAAATGGACTTTCGCTGTTAGCCAGGGGTTTGAACCCCTGGCTAACAACTAAATATCTACATATTGTTTTTGACCCACAATTGCTGCCGAAATCCACTGGTTTGTGCCTTTTATGCGATACCATTCATTACTTTTTGTTCCTAACTCTGCCGTATAATCTACCCATTCTCCTATCGTCCATTTGTCAAAAGTTACGGTTTTGGATGTTCCATCATACGGAATCGTACCAACTAGAGAATAACTGGTGCCAGGGCCGGAGCGAATATTCGTCGTCGTAGTTGCTAGTAATCTTCCATTAAATGGAATAATTTCCCAAGACAAATCTAAGGCCGCATCCCCACGTTCTTCATAGTAATTGAAGTACATATCATACAAACCATCTTGAGATACTTCAAAATCAACTGTTGTACCTCCATAAGCTTGCTGCCATTGATCTTTAGGTGTGATATAAACCAATTGATTAGTATTTGCATTCTTGGCAAGTAACTGGAATCCGTCATCAGCAGTTACTTTTGCTCGATATTTCACGCCTGCTTCTAAATTGGTTTGAGTGTAGCTTTGAATCGCATAGTTGTTATCAGGCAAACGTACATCGTTATTTAGAGATTCGTAGTCAACGTCACTAAATTTGATTCCTTTTTTGCCATCGCTGCGAGTATTAGATCCTTGATCGACTACACCAATTATATTGTTTTGGCTGTTATAGAAATCTTCAGGAGGTACATTTCCTAACTTTCTATCCCACCAAAAGACTGTCGATTCCCAGCGTTGGGATTCATTAACTGAATCTTGGAATACTTTAGCTTCTTCTACTTTGATATCAACTACTGCACCGATAGCTCTTTCGTAGTATTGGACATAGAAATCATATTCTCCAGATTCGGGAACTTTGAAAAAGATTGTTCTGGGAGGCATAGCAGTGCTACGATCGCGCCAGTCTGCTCCATCACCACCTAATACTACGCTATCGCCAGTCCATTGCCCAGTTTGAACATTTTTAAGTCTGAACCAAGTTCCATCATCAGAATCAGTGGTAATCTTGTAAAGTTTACCAGCTTCAAAATTAGCACGAGTCCAAGCTTCCATTGCAAAGTTATCAGTTTGGACACTGTTTGTAGGACTTCCATCCCCCCAATTTTGATATAGACGTAAGCTTCCATCACTACTTCCTTGATGTTGGTCGCCCAAATCTAGGATAGCTGCTGGATTGCTGAAATCGTAGGTGGTGCGATCGGCTATATTTGCAGAAGTGCGATTGATAAATTTGGCAGTCCAGTTATTTGTAGGTATTTGAGCCGGAATTTCTACAATACCTTGGCGAATCCAATTTTGGTCATTCGGCATATCATTCCACAGTCTAGTTGCAAGAAATTCACTAAAATCTTCACCTTCAGGTGTATGGAGAGTGTTATCTGGTTGCAGAGGACGCCAATTGATATAGTTAACTGGTTCTCCACTCACCCACTTATAATTGCCTTCCTTTGCATTGTAAATGGGGCTATCTGTTAAACCCATCCATTTAGAACTTCCGCCAAAGGTGTTAAATAACCAATTATTCTCCGCTGCATCATTAATTGTAACTAGGTTGCCACCTGCTGCTTTTGCCTGTTCTTGTGCGCCTAACCAAGTATCGGCTGTACTTAGGAAATATTTATTCCCAGTAGCAGAATTAGTATAGATGATAGGGTTGATAGGTGAAGTATTGCTATTAGCGATCGTCGCTGTTGCTGTTTCAGATGGAGCAACATTGTAAGCAGCATTCCCCAAAAGTTTCACCGCAATAGTTTCATCACCCTCTACCTGGTTGTCAGCAATTGGAATAATCGGAATTGATGCAACTGATGCACCAGCAGAAATAGTAATATTACCCGTCAAATTCCTGTAGTCTGTGCCATTAATTGCATTACCGAAAACTGAATAATTTACTGTTAGCGGATCTGTTGTATTGCCGATGCGAGTAACAATGAGTTGCCCTGCATTACCATCTTCTCCAGCTTTAGCATCGGTAGCTCGAATTGTAACTATAGGTTTAGTGAGAGTCGCGGGGTCAATTTCGATAATACCTTGAGTAACGAAATAGTCATGTTTTAGATCGTTCCATGTTCCACCAACTCCTTGATTGATATGAACAAAGTCTTCTCCTTCAGGAGTAAACTGAAAGTTATCAGGATTGGCTCCATCCCAGTTAGTATAAGTTACAGGTTCTCCACTTACCCATTTGAAACTACCTTCAGTTGTTCCATATATAGAACTATCTGTCAATCCAATCCAAAAAGGTTTTTTACCAAAGGTATTAACTAACCAATTATTTTCAGCAGCATTATTAACTGTAACCAGGTTTCCCCCTAATGTCTTCGCCTGTTCTTGAGCGCCTAACCAAGTATCAGGCTGACTCAAAATATATAAATGACCATTGGCAGGATTGGTATAAACAAATGGGTCATATTGAGAAGTGTCAGTCCTGTTTTCAATAGTTACCGTTCCGATCTTATCAGTACCTAAATTATAGGCAGCATTATCAATTAAACTGACCTCTACTGTCTCATTTCCTTCCACCTCAGCATCAGCAAGCGGAATAATTGGAATTGTCGCCATTGTTGCACCAACCGGAATTGTTATGCTACCGCTAAGAGTTTTGTAATCTATGCCATTAATAGCATTTCCTGCAATAGAATAATTCACAGTTAATGGTTTATCTGTATTACCTGTACGGGTGACAACAAATTGTCCGGCATTGCCATCTTCTATGGCATTGGAATCTTTAGCAGAAATTGTGACAGTGGGTTGAGTTCCGTAAATATTCAATTTCCAGGAATTCCAATACCCCTGAATCTCGTTGTCTTCCAAATCGTAAACCTGTAACTTCCATTCTCCCTTAGACGACTCACCCCAGTGACGCGCAGAAGTAAAGTTCCACGTAAACACATTTGTTTTTGCATCAATATTATATGAATCCGGGTCATTGGCGAGTTTGTGCGGTTCTGCCAAAATCGACTCTGTACCGTCTGGAGAAGTTAGCACCACTCGCAAATCGCCCCAGTATTGCCACTTTGCAGAGCCGCTGGTAAGAGGTTTAGTATTGAATTGTACCTCGACTTTTTCAACAGTGATATCGCTATCAATATTAATCTTTGAAAACAATCCTTGATTGTTGTCATCAAGAATAGTATCGAGTACATTTTTGACAATACTGGAACTAATTCTGACCTCTTGGTCAACAGGCTTCCAGTTAGTAGCAGCACTCACCGCCGCCGCCGCATCAATAGCGCCAAAACCATAATTGTGGTTAACCCAACGTCCTGCACCATTTTGTTTCCAATCTTCATT
>NZ_JACJUP010000755.1:0-3508 GCF_014748295.1 Planktothrix sp. FACHB-1355
GGTTGGTTCGCCGTACCCGCTGCTTTATTAGCGGGATTGTGTTTGGGCTTAATTAACGGAGCGCTGATTGCCTATTTGGGTTTGCCTCCCTTCATCGTCACCTTGGGTTCCTACACGGGATTGCGAGGTGTTGCTTATTTAGTTGCCAATGGCACTACAGTTATTAATCGAAATCTCAATTTTGCTTGGATTGGCAACAATTATCTCGGCCCGATTCCGTGGCTGGTTATTATTGCTTTGCTAGCAATTGTAGCTAGTTGGTTTGTCTTAAGAAGGACTGTTTTTGGGCGGCATATTTACGCTGTTGGCGGTAACGCACGGGCAGCGAGATTGACGGGAATTAAAGTCAGTCGGGTGCTGTTACTTGTTTATGGCATCAGCGGGTTGCTTTCCGGTTTGGGCGGTATTATGAGCGCGTCGCGTCTCTACAGTGCGACGGGTATGTTGGGACAAGGCTACGAACTCGATGCGATCGCCGCCGTAATTTTGGGAGGAACGAGCTTCACCGGTGGAATTGGCACCATCTGGGGAACCTTATTGGGAGCTTTAATTATTGCTCTCCTCAACAATGGATTAACCTTGATGAACATATCATTTTTCTGGCAATTAGTTGTGAAAGGTTTGGTGATTATTATCGCCGTGACTATTGACAGACTTCGCACCCGTTCTAGTCATGCTTGATAAATTTTGAATTTCATCGCAAGTAGATTGTAGGTTGGGTTGAGCAGCAGCGAAACCCAACACTATGGAGCTGGTTAGTTTCCTAACTTACTACTTCTAGCCCCTTTTCCCTCTCCACTCTTCCCTAGCCCCTAGCCCCTATCCCCTAACCCCTTTTCCCTCTCCACTCTTCCCTAGCCCCTAGCCCCTATCCCCTAACCCCTAGATAAATCCTATTCAATGAGAGGAAATTATTTATGCAACTTAAGTATTGCTCTTACAGATTGCTAGCTTTTCTACTAGCATCACCTGTACTATTTCTACTAACGCCATCTGCCACTTTAGCTACACCTAAAGACGCCTTTGCACAAGTAACCTCTGTCTCTCAACTCTCCGATGTGCAACCCACGGACTGGGCATTTCAGGCACTGCAATCTCTGGTAGAACGCTACGGCTGCATCGAAGGTTATCCAGAACGCACATATAGAGGTAACCGTGCGATGACGCGATACGAATTTGCCGCCGGATTGAATGCTTGCCTCGATCGCATTAGGGAACTGATTGGGACAGGAACGACAAACTTAGTTACTCAGGAAGATTTAGCAACTTTGCAAAGGCTGCAAGCAGAATTTACAACTGAATTAGCGACATTGCGCGGTCGAGTAGATACTCTAGAAGCACGCACAGCACAATTAGAAGCGAATCAGTTTTCTGCAACGACTAAGTTAAATGCGGAAATTATCGTTGCCGTAACAGATACCTTTGGCGATCGCGTTGGTGGTGGTGGCGATCGCACTAACACCATTGTTGCCAATCGAGGTCGATTAAATCTGGAAACCAGCTTCACAGGTCGCGATTTGTTGAGAACCCGTCTGGAATTTGGCAACTTTGGCAATAATATTGCCGAACAAACGGGTACAAATATGACGCGATTGAACTTTGATGGTAATGAAAATAATGACGTTACCATTCCTCACTTGCTGTATATCACCCCAATTACTTCTAATCTCTCAGTTACTTTCGGTACAGTTGGTATCGGTTACACAGATATTACGAACACTCTCACTCCGCCTACGATCGCCAGTGATAGTTTGGGAATTCCCTCCAAGTTTGGAGAATACAGTCCCCTTTACCGTCGCGGCGGTGGCGGTGGTGCGATTAACTGGAATATCAGTAAAGATCTGATTTTAACTCTCGGCTATTTAGTACCTGATGTCAATATTCCCACCCCAAAAAATGGACTGTTCAACGGTTCCTACCACGCTCTAGCTCAGCTTGCCTATTATCGCGATTGGGGAGCAATTGGTGTAGCTTATTCCCGTTCTTATGCACCCGGAGGAGAAGTGGATCTCAGTGCAAGTACGGGCAGTTTTTTAGCTTCGGGGCCGTTTGGCGATAATATTGCTACATCCAGCGATTCTGTGGGTATACAAGGATTCTATCACTTTTCTCCACACTTTCAAGTTCATGGTTGGGGGGTTTATACTCGCGCCAATGCCGAAAGTTCTGGGATGAGCAACGTTTCTAATGGTAGGGGTAGTGCGGATGTGCTTAATGTCGATCGCGGTGCGAATGCCGATGTTTTGTATGGTGCGATCGGTTTCAGTTTCCCAGATGTAGGAGGTGAAGGCAACTTACCGGGAATTTTGGTAGGTTTGCCACCGCGAGTTACTAGCAGCGATGTGCGCGATGAGCCAGATACATCATATCACATTGAAGCTTTCTATCGCTTTCAGGTGAATGACAACATTTCTATTACTCCTGGATTTTGGGTTGTGATTAATCCTGAAAATGATAGTTACAACGACACGCAATGGGTCGGGTTAGTTCGGACTAGCTTTAATTTTTAAGAGGCTAGGGGTTAGGGGTTAGGGGTTAGGGGAAGAAGAGCGTCGAATTAAGGGTTTCAGGAATTAAGAACGTTCATTATCCCTTCTTCCCCTAGTCCCTAGCCCCGACGCCCTAGTCCCTAGCTATAAATGCGTTCATTAATCGATTGAATCCGATTCAGTTTGCTCGCCAGGGAAAAAATCTTTTTCCAGAATCAGATCCAGGTTGTAAGGGCATTCTTGAGGGAAACAACTAGAATCTAAAGAAGTTTCGCGCACTGCCAAAGAAAGCGCATCGCTGTAAATTTCAACCACAGCATCGTGCAAGTAAGGTTTTAAACTAGGGCTTTCTTTTATAAGTTCTTTAATTTGATAACGTTGTTCGTGGATAGTGTTCGACCAACTCTTAGAACGCTTACCTCTTTGATATTCCCACTTCAGCAGATGCCCTACTAAAACCCTTAAGCGATTCCTCAACTCCCTGCGGTCTTGTTTGCCCAAAGATTCAATCTCCTCAACTAAATTCGGAACATCTAAACTATCCCAGGCACCATCTCGCAAAAACTTTGCTTGCTCGACAGTCCAAGCATAGAAATCCGTTTCGTACAAATCGGAAGATTTAGAGACACCCAATTGAGTTGGGGTCATAGCTCTAGCCTCCTTACGCCGATTCTTCAACCTTGCCCACCCATACCAATTTTAGCTTTTTTTAGATGAGTGAGGTACAGAGAAACCCGGTTTGTTGAAAAAACCGGGTTTCTGGAAAATAGGAAAACTTAATCCTGAAATACCATGATTTGACCGGAATAACAAGCTACCCAAACTTCTCTTTTTTGCGGATCGTAAGTAATGCCGATCGGATTGGGAGCAACGCGAACTTTTTGCAGTACTTTCATATCGGAAGTGCGAATTTTACTGACAGAACTTTCGTTGTAGTTAACAACGTAAAGCACTTGTCCGTCATCTGATATAATCATACTGCGGGGAGCGGAACCCGAATAAACTTTACCTACTACTTT
>NZ_JACJUP010000756.1:0-3490 GCF_014748295.1 Planktothrix sp. FACHB-1355
AGAACGAGCAACTTAGCAAAGTGCGATCTCAGGGCGCAGGAAATTTAAGGAAATGGCTGCTTGCCAAGAACAAGCTAATGCTTTAGACAAACAAGGCGATACTTACCGTCGCTTGGGAAAATATCAACAAGCGATCGAGTGCTATCGACAGGTCTTGGAAATTAAACGCGAAATGGGCGATCGTCCCGGTATAGCCTTCTGCCTGCAAAAGCTGTGGTTGTGTAACGTTTGGCTGCAAAACGACGAAGAAGCGTTTTTTTGCTTTATGCAGTTACAGGAAATTCACCGAGAAATGAGCGCCAGCATAGAAGAAATAGATTTTTATTTCTAAACATATTCGTGATGTTTTTTCCGTTTAGCTAGTTAAATCGGGAAATTTCCCCTCTTTGACTTCCGTACCAAAATTTTCCACCGCTTGCGTAATAATTTCCCGCAAATTAACATAAGATTTCGCAAAAGGCGGCTGTTTTTGAGAAAGTCCTAACAAATCTGCAGTAACTAAAACCTGACCGTCACAGTGAGGGCCAGCGCCAATTCCAATTGTAGGAATTGAGAGTTTTTGGGTAATTTGCAATGCCAACTCAGCTGGAATATGCTCCAAGACTACCGCAAATGCACCTGCTTCTTCAAGTGCGATCGCTTCTTGTAAAATTCTCTCTCCAGCTTCCGGCGTCTTCCCTTGCTGACGATAACCCAACTTATGCACCGATTGCGGCGTTAAACCTACATGACCGAGTACCGGAATTCCCGCTTGTACCAAAAAAGAAACTGTTTGCGCGATCGTCGGATATCCGCCCTCCAATTTTACCGCTTGAGCGCCCGATTCTTTCAGTATCCTACCAGCTGAGTGCATTGCTTGCTGAGGACTTTCTTGATAACTCAAAAACGGCAGATCGCAAACTACTAAAGCTTTCTGTACGCCTCGACGCACCGCCTTGGCGTGATGGATCGTTTCATCCAGCGTCAGCGGCAGGGTAGTTTCGTAACCCAATGCGACCATTGCCAAAGAATCGCCAACCAGGATAACATCAACGCCAGCAGCATCCAACAGCTGTGCGATCGCATAATCCCAAGCTGTTAGGGTCACAATTAAACGACCTTGGCGTTTCCATTGGATTAATTGTTGGGTTGTGACTGCCATTTAATCAATTTTGCTTGTAGTTTTTTATGTTCGCACTCAATTATTTCATCGCTGCGGTCTAATTGTTTGGACAAAATTGAGAAAGTTGTTAGTTTCGACATCTCCTTGGATATCGAGAACGCGAACGTTGACAATTTTTTTGGATCTGTCTGTCAGTTGAACTTCCATCAGTACTGACTTAACCAGACCGTAGGTTTTTACTGCCTGTTCGACACTGGCGCAGCGCAGTTTTAAAGTTCCCTTATTTATTCTGCCGTTATTTGCCCGATATTCCCACTGTTTGACACTCACCGACCTAAAGGTGCGGTGATTCTTCCTTCATAGAACGATGCCTTACAAAAGCAGTGCCTTTGCTTGGTCTTACTCGTTCTCCAGAAGCTACCGAGGTATGCCCTACCTCTAACATTCGTAAACCTTCATCTCTAATATTCTTGGCGGCGTTGATGTCACAGTCATGTAAAGTTCCGCATTTGGGACACCGCCAACTTCTAATATCTAAAGGTAATTCGCTCATCTGATTCAAACAGTGATTGCAGGTTTTAGAACTAGGGAAAAATCTATTTACCTCTATGTAGATTTTCCCGTCCCATTCTGCTTTATATTTCAGCATGGTACAAAATTGTCCCCATCCTAAATCAGCTATAGACTTAGCTAATTTATGATTGCGTACCATGTTTCTCACTGCCAGATTCTCTACCACCACGACTTGATTTTCGTCTACTAATTTACGACTTAGTTTGTGGAGAAAATCTTCCCTACATCTAGTAATTTTTTGATGGATTTTAGCTACCCTAATTCTTGCTTTGTTACGATTGCTTGAACCTTTTTGCTTCTTAGCTAATCTCTGAAGGCATAAGACTAGCTTTTTCTCATGCTTGCGGTAGTATTTAGGATTGCCATGTTTGGTTCCATCTGATGTGATAGCAAAGTGAGTGATACCTAAATCGATTCCTACTGCTTTACCCTCTTTGATTGGTTCTGGCTTACCCTTCCCATCATCATACAAACAATTGGCGTAAAATTCACCACTAGGAGTCATTGAAACTGTGACAGATTTAAACTCACCATCTGGAATTCTGGATACTTTGCAGTAAACTTTTCCCAGTTTGGGCAGTGTTAAATAGTCGCCGCTTAACTTCATGCCTTGGGGGAATCTAATTGACTGCCTTTGATGTTTCTTCTTGAAGTTGGGATAGTTAGCTCTTTTTTCAAAGAAGTTGAGAAAAGCGCTCGACAAATCTAAGGCTACTTGCTGCAAAATTTGGGAAGGTGGTTCTGTCAACCATTCATACTCTTTCTTGAGTTGTGGAAGTAGTCTGATTATTTCATTCCTACTTAATCCTTTCCCAGTCTTTTTGTAAGTTTCGGTCGTTAGATTAAGGCTGTAATTGTAGAACCAACGGCAACAACCAAAAGACTTAACTAGCAAGTCTTTTTGCTCGGTTGTTGGGTAAATTCTGTACTTAAAAGCCTTAAACATTATGCTTACCAAACTATAGCTACTATGGTATAATAGATTAAAAAAAATGTAAAGCCGTCCTAGAAGGACGGGGTTTTAAACCCAAGTTTTCGATAAAGGCTTAATTTCATCCCTCATCCTTCATCCATCAGACTCATGTTCAGCATCCAATCCCCAACACCCTTGACTTCCTTTCGCGCCGCCATCCAAGCCGGTGAATTTCTCGTTACCGCAGAAGTCGCACCACCCAAAGGAGGCGACCCCACCCACATGGTAAAAATGGCGCAAATGCTCAAAGGGAGAGTTCATGCTATCAATATTACCGATGGCAGTAGAGCGGTGTTGCGGATGTGTCCCCTGGTGGCGTCGGTCATTTTACTGCAATACGGAATTGAGCCAATTTGTCAAGTAGCTTGTCGAGATCGCAACCGCATCGGACTGCAAGCTGACCTGATGGGAGCCCATGCGATCGGCATTCGCAACATTCTAGCCCTGACTGGCGATCCCGTCAAAGCGGGAGATCATCCGGACTGCAAAGCTGTCTTCGATTTGGAATCGGTGCGTCTGCTACAACTAATAGACAAAATGAATAACGGTTTTGATTGGAACGATAAACCCCTCACGGATGGCGCTACAGATTTATTTGTCGGTGCGGCGATTGACCCGCAATCGCCCAGTTGGTCGGGATTGCAAAGTCGATTTGAGCGCAAGTTACAAGCTGGGGCGCAATTTTTCCAAAGTCAGCTGATTTCGGATTTCGATCGCTTGGAAAAATTTATGAGTCAAATTGCGGCTGGTAGCAATAAACCGATTTTGGCCGGGATTTTTCTGCTCAAATCCGCCAAAAACGCCGAATTTATCAATCGCTGCGTACCGGGGGTGAATATTCC
>NZ_JACJUP010000757.1:0-3539 GCF_014748295.1 Planktothrix sp. FACHB-1355
AGGCCGCGCGCTGCAGGCCAACCTCGACGAAGGCGGCCTGCATGCCCGGCATGACCCGGATCACCTTGCCCTTGTAGATGTTGCCGACATAAGTTGACACGAGCCCCAATTTAGTTTCATCCCTTTCCGGGGAAAACTTTTGATGAGCGCAGCAGATGCTAAAGAAAAATAAGGCGTGGATTGTTTTGGGTTTGAGCGCAACCTGGCTATGTACCCCAGTAGTAGCCCTCAACAACAACTCATCGGTAGGCGAGTCTGGCATAGATGCCCTACGGCTACACAAATCTCCTCATAATTTGACCGGGCGCAAAATCGCGATCGGTCAAGTAGAAATAGGTCGCCCCGGACAGTTCGGTATCGACAAAACAGGCAGCCAAAATCATACCGTCGTCTCCGTGGCGCGAGTATTTTGGCGAGATACCCCAGCCAAAACAGATACCGACGTAGATCCGCACGCCTTCAGCGTTGCCAGCATGATGATTAGCAGAGCCAAAGCCGTACCGGGAGTGGCACCGGGAGCAAGGCTTTACTCTTCTGCTGTTGGTGCGATGGACAAAAGCGGGCAACCGGAAGAGTGCCTAGCCTCTCAGTACGTAGCCCAGCAAAACGGCGGAGACGTGCGAGCGATTAACTACAGCTTTGGCGAATCCCTAGAACGAGACCCGCGACCGGATGCAGTTTTGGACGGCAACGCCCTACTGACCCAATGTATCGATTGGTCTGCTCGCGTCTACGATGTACTGCATATGGTGGCAGGCAATCAGGGGCGCGGGGGAATACCGATTCCTACGGATAACTTCAACGGCATTAATGTAGCGTTTACCAAGCGCATCAATGGAGTTTTTGCCAAAGTTGACTTTGCCAACATCGGCGATATCGCCGAAGGAATTATCAGTAGGTTAGCAGGTAGAGAGATTAATGTAGGAGGGCGTCGTTCGATCGGATTAGTTGCGCCCGGACATGATGTCACCGTCCTCAACCTAGATGGTACCGTCAGCAAAGTCAGCGGCACCAGTTTGGCAACACCCCACGCTACCGCTACAGTAGCGCTCATCCAGGAATTTGGCGATCGCCAACTCAGTACCCGCCAACCGCATTGGAGCATTGATTCCCGCCGCCACGAAGTCACAAAAGTTGTCTTGCTCAACTCAGCCGATAAACTCAAAGATAAAGGCGAAGGTTTGCAACTCGGTATGAGCAAAACCATTACCGACAAAAGCAACCGCACTTGGCTGGATTCGGATGCCTACAAAAATGATAAAGTTCCCCTAGATCTGCAAATGGGCACCGGTCAGCTCAACGCTTTCCGTGCTGTTCAGCAATTTGCCGGCAGTCAGTGGAAACCATCCGAAACTGCTCCTGCCATAGGTTGGGATTACAACAAAGCGCAAGCTGGCTCCTCTGTTGACTATGTGTTGGACAAACCATTGCAGGAGGGAAGTTTTGCCTCTATCACTCTGGCATGGGACAGAATGGTAGAGCTAAACGATACCAACAAAAACGGTCAGTACGATCTGGAAGAAACTTTTCGCGATCGCGGTTTGAACAACCTCGACCTCTATCTCATACCCGCCGATAGTAACGACTCAGCCGCTAAAATCTGCGCCTCTGTCAGCGAAGTCGATAGCGTCGAACATATATTTTGCCCCGTTCCCAAAACAGGTCGTTACAAAATCCGAGTCCACTATCGCCAACAAGTCAACGAGGTAACTCAGCCTTACGCTATAGCTTGGTGGACTGTACCTCAAAAGTAATCGGTAGCAGGTCAGTATGTAGTTGCGCTGTCTTCGCTCTCATCGCAACTGCGTACTGCCAGCCACTACTACTACCTAGTATCATGAAAGACACAGACCCCTTTGAAAATCCAGACCTCAAGCGCTTAGAGCTATTTATATATTTGACACCAGTCATCGGCTTTTTCCCCGCGCTCTGGACACTATACCGCCGTCAAGGAACGCGGTATCGACAAGCCGTAAGTAGATTGTCCGTGACACTAGCCCTGGGCTGGTTATTGGGGTATATTTTGTTGGGTGCTGGGGCAGATGCTTCGGAATCGATGAAACTGCCCCTGTTATTGATGAATAGCTTGCTTACTTCTAGTTATTTTGTGGTGAGTGTTTGGTTGATGATTCGTTTCTCCCAGCGGCAATCCCTCCGCATACCGATCGTCACTCAAATAGCTGACCGGGTGCTTGGTAAATATTTATCTTAATCCCCAAGTTTGCCAGCTTACAGCTTTTTCCGGTTGCAACTCGTGGAGTGGACTTGAAAATTATTACCCTGATTTTGTACCAAAGCGTAGGAAGAACTGGTATGAGTATTCTGGTTGCAAAATCTCATAAGTAGGAGCGGGTTTGTGCTTGTATACTCAACCTATGAAATGTGTATATTTATACTAATTAAACCCGCCCCTACAGATCTGCGAATTTTTAGTGTGTGAGGAAGCCAGTGCCAACTCGAAAATTTACGGCTCTATTTTCTATGGGACAAAAAACAAGCCCATCACTTATGAGTCAACCTGCCAAAGCAAACCATCTACGTTGGCTCTGGCTTGGGTTTGGTTTGACCGGAATCGCTATGCTGTCGGCAACAGCAGGAGCTCTGCTGGCAGTGTCTCTTTCCACTAAACCCTTGATGCAAGCTCAACTGAGCGCTGAAGAAGCAGCTGTTTTCTCTCAAGGAGACATATCGACGACCAATCTGCGCTTGCCAGAGTTAACTCGACCGGTCAATATTTTAGTTTTGGGAATAAAAGTTCTCAGTTCCGAGATAGGTGAGGCACCCAATCCAGCAAACAATGGATACGACCCGGTAGTCAATTCTTTTGAGGGTCTTTCCGATACAATGCTCCTGCTGCGCTTTAACCCCCAAACCCAAAAATTAATTGTACTTTCTGTTCCCCGCGATACTCGTACTTTAGTTGAGGGATTGGGCGTTACCAAAATTAACGCGGCGAATGCTTCTGGTGGCCCAGCCCTGAGTGCTAGGGCGGTAAGCAATTTACTGGGCGGGATCAGGATCGATCGCTATGTCCGCATCAACGTTCAAGGTGTGGAAAAATTGATCGATGCTTTGGGTGGCGTGACGGTCTTCGTACCCCAGGAAATGAAGTATAAGGACGATACCCAACACCTTTACATCGATTTTAAGCCAGGGAAGCAACACCTCAACGGCCCTCAAGTTCAGAACTTTTTGCGCTTTCGCTACGACAAGCTGGGCGATATCGGTCGGGTACAGCGACAACAAATGGTAATGCGAGCTTTAGTGGAACAAGCGCTCAATCCGGCGACTCTGGGTAAAGTGCCTCAAATTCTTTCGGTGGTTCAATCTCATATCGATACAAACTTAACGGTGGAAGAGTTAGTTGCCTTGGTCGGTTTTGGTGTCAAGACGAATCGATCGAATATCCAAATGTTGATGGTACCGGGTGATTTTAGCGATGCCGCTCAGTTTGAGGCTAGTTACTGGCTACCGAATCGCCGTGGCATTGAGAGGATGGTCAGCCAATATTTGGATAGCGATGACTCAAATAATAAAAA
>NZ_JACJUP010000758.1:0-3534 GCF_014748295.1 Planktothrix sp. FACHB-1355
CTACTCAAAATCGGATTAATTCTATTTTGGATAAAAGGAATATCACTCAAGATGACCGAGACTACTTAAACGTGCTTGGTAGTTTAGTTTATAATTACGAACAAAAACATGAGGTAATGCCTGTTTTGAAAGGTGTCAAGCTGCTCAAAGCTTTGATGGTGGAAGATAATATTGAAGCAAAAGACTTGGTTGGTATATGGGAAAATGAGGTACAGGTGTCTGAGGTACTGAATGGGGAACGGGAAATGACCGCAACTCAAATGCAAAAGTTAGCTGAGTTTTTCCATGTTTCTGCTGGGGCGTTTTTGGATTGAATATTGCCAGATGTTTCGCTATCACTAGATTCTTCTTCCAGTAGTTCTTCTATTGTTTCCAAATGTCCTAAAATATGAGGAATAGAACCATACTGAAAGAAATCAAATATTTCTGTAAGCTTTTCTATTTCTGGCTCTTCTTTGGCTACATCAATTATCTGCTTGGAAATGCTTTCCAAGTCCAAGCTAATTTCTTCGAGATTAAACAGCAATCGATCGAGCTTCTTTTTACCAAGTTCAATTTCTAGTTTATCTCGATGTTCTTTTATAGTATTTATTGCATCTCTTATGGAGTAGGTTTTGGAAATCATAATGTTAATTCCTCGCTAGATTTTACTGAAATAAATTCGGTGTAAACTCTCCCATGATTTCGGATGCTTGCCTTAAAGCTTCTACAACAGCATCAACCTCTTTTCTAGTGTAGGTATCTTCAAGAATTTTCCTTAATTGAGCTTCCGAAAGCCCTTCATCTTCGATCTGGTTGATGAAATTTTTAATTTCTTTCCACCAGTGGGGACGATCCTGTTCTGGATCGTCCTGATGATCGGGCGGTCTACCTGCAACAGTCTCTCCTAGTATTCTAGCCAAATGAATAATGATTTGTTTAAAAAGCGTCTTAACTTTTTTCTTTACTCGCTGGGCAAGAGTAACAAAAGTGGATTCGACGTTTAAGCCCAGATACATACCCTGACAGTAATCGAGGAGATGGTCGATCGCCAGCGGTAACTTGCTTTGAACCGTTAAAGGATATAATAAACTATGTGTCATTTCAAGAAGTACCTGTAATTATTGGTAAACTGATTAAGGAGTGAGTAAATTTATAAGATTATAACTCTATTTTTAAAGTGATATTGTCGCGCAGTTGATTACAAATTAGGCAACTTACGGACAGCTTGCTCGATTTTATCCGGTTCTGAACAGTAAGCGATCGTAACATCTCGAAGTCGTCGCGGATAGGAAATGTTTCTCTTATCTAAAAGTAGATCGAAGCCACGAGCGATAGATATGGCTACTTGATTCGTAATCAAATATCTATCATGAGGCATTTGATTAGCTTGGGTTTCCTCCTTGATAATTAATTTAAAGTTAGGAAAACTATGCGTGTTTCTCGTATCGGATTCAAACTGACGGAGTGATGCAATAAAAGATGGTATTTTCGCTTTGTCTATCTTACGGGTATCCAAACCACAGTATACCTCAAAGACACCACTTGCTCCCAAGCGCGATTCCCGAAGGAAGACATCAATAATCCACTCCAGCGTAAGTTTATAATTATCTCCTATTTGACCTATATCAGGAGTTTGTAAAGCTGACCTACCGATCCAGCGATCGTAAATTTTTATATGCTTTGCATCTCTGAATAGGGGAATCAGAATTTCCTGCTCGAATTTATCCTGCTTCCATTCGCCGTTAGGGATAATGCGATCGACCTGTTTCAGATGAAATTCAAATAAATTAGAGATGCGATATTCAGCAACATCGATAACTTCAACACTTGGGAACAACGCTAACTGTGTCTCTGTACACTCTTTGCAACCATAACTAACCAAAATAGCTGGCGGCGAATATTCTTTACATATCCTGATACATTGCTGACAGGGTTTGTTCTTGCAGATAGCTTGAAATCCATTTGACAGCGACACTTCAATAAAGCGATTTTTCTTCTTGAGATCCTTCAAAAGTACCTCAGCTTTCTTCCTGAACTTAACTGGTAACTTGCCGATATCTTGAAATAATGCTGCTCTGATGCAGTTGGTTTCATCCGAAAGAACTACACCGTTTTTTTCTAAATCCTGAAGTAGTCCGATCATCATACCGTAGTGAACGGATTGGTTCTCAGGATCTGCTTTTAAGACTGAGGGTAAAATTATTGTTCGCACCAGCATATTATTGAAAAATCTCGTTAAAATCTTCTTCAAAAAATCCACCAGGCCACTCGTCTATAAAGTCGCCTTCTTCATCCAGCCTTAAGTGCAAGCACTTTGAGCCTTCTGCACCACGGTCAACATAAATAACCGATACATCTTCGGGTTTTAACTCTCCCTTACGGATTAACTTCTGAAGCCGCAGCATTAGATGTTCGCTGTGAGTTTCAATGATAAACTGATTATTTAAAGGCGGCTTGATGCACTCTGCCAATAGAGAACCGAGTTCTGCTTGTAAACGTGGGTGGATATGTATCTCTGGCTGCTCGATCAAAAGCGTTGTATTTCGTGAAAGCATACTCTGCACAATAATTGGCAGCACTTGGCTGATACCAAATCCTACATCTAAAAGGCTAACATTTACATGAGTGTATTTGTCAACTAAGCGCAACGCAAAAACATCGCTTAATTCGGATGTCTCCTTGTTAGTGTATGATGCGACTTTGAGTTCGTATTCCAATCCAAAGCGTTCCAGTTGTTCGTTTACCTGTTTCAAAAGCTCTGGATTCCTGAACAGGATGTCTGATACCATCTTTCCAGACTTTCCTACTTGTTGGCTTGAGTTGCCACTTAAAATGTAGAGTCGTTCCGGGTAGTCTCGGAGCGGGCCAATGTAAATTAAACTCTCCAGGAAACGCCGAAACATAGAACAAGCCTGAAGTGTGACGCCCAAAACATCTGGCAGCCAATGGCGTCTGTGATCCTGAAATAGGTATCGGATTTCTGGGTCAGGTAACTTTTCTACAAGCAGGCCATCTGAAGTGACGGGTAGGAAGTTTCGACAGATAATAAATGGATGCTGATACGCTTTTGAGAAGTCCTCTATAGCTTCCTTAAATTTGTAGTTATCGAAGCGTTTCTTCAACTGGATTAATTCGGTTATTTCCTTCTCAAGTTTTTCTAGCTGTTCTTTTTTTTTCTTTGACTGTAATTGCGATGCTCGACTATTTTTTTGCTTCAGATGGCTGTTAACCTCTGCGAGTGCGTTTTTGGCAATTTTCGAGCCGTAAATATCAAACCAAGCCTTCCAAAAGTTATAGTCATAGTTGATATTGTCTACCTTTAGGATTATCTCTCGCGAACCAGCACGCTCAATTTCCAAGACCTCTTGCTTTTCAGGTTTATAGATAACCACAGGGTATGACTCGTCTTCCAGGAACAATTCAACTGATGAAAAAACTACATTTGATGTCTGTTTATCATAGCTGAAAGCAACCTGTAACCCTAAAAGAGGAGCCTGAATCAGCTTTTCTCTGAGAAGGTTTTCTAAAGGATTAGGTTTTCCCTGCTTGCCA
>NZ_JACJUP010000759.1:0-3533 GCF_014748295.1 Planktothrix sp. FACHB-1355
CAATGTGGTGTCCGAGAGATTGAGAAACACCCCGGAAACCTTCGCAGCGAACCGGAACAACGGTTTTGCCAATTTCCCTGGCGGCTTTCTTGGCAACAGCTTCGATGTCATCCCCAATCAAACCGATCGGACATTCAGATTGAATCGAAATGCCTCGGTTGAGAGGAAACAAATCTTCCAATTCATCGATCAGTTTCGCCAATTTCTTATCACCACCGAACACGATATCGCGTTCTTGGAAGTCGGAGGTGAATTGCATCGTACCAAAGGTATCAATGCCAGTCGTACCAATATAATAGTTGCGTCGTCCAGACCAGGAATAATAACCGCAACCTACAGGGCCGTGACTGATGTGGATCATGTCTTTGATTGGGCCCCAAACCACACCTTTCGATCCGGCGTAGGCGCAACCGCGAGTGGTCATCGAACCTGGAACGGATTTGATATTAGATTTTACGCCGCAGTCGGATTTGCCTTCTTCGTAAACGTTGAGGTGCTTTTCTCTCTTTTTGCGCGATTTCTCAGGATACGCTTCGAGGACTTCTTTAATCAGTTCTTTAGTTTCGGCAACTGGTCGCTGAGGAACCGCAGTTACTTCATTTTCGTTTAAGGTAGCAGATTCGATCGGGGTCATAAGGTTTCTCTCTCGAATTTTAGGGATTAGGGATTAGGGAGTGGGGAGTAGGTAGTGGGTAGTAGGTAGGGGCTAGGGGAATTGCAGATTTTAAATTTCAGATTTCAGATTTATTAAATTTGCCATCTGAAATTTGAAATCTGAAATTAATTCATTCCCCATTCCCCATTCCCCATTTAGACGGCAACAGTGGTTTTTGCTTGGTCTTGAGCGATCGCTTTTTGGTATTCTTCTTCGCCGCCCAGGATGCCGAATTCCACCAACAACTCTTCCAGTTCGTCCATTGAGATCGGAGTTGGAATGGTCAGATTCTTGTTGTCGATGATCTTTTGAGCTAATTGACGGTATTCGTTAGTTTGTTGATGGTCGGGTGCGTACTCCAGTACGGTCATGCGGCGCAGTTCGGCGTGTTGAACAACGTTGTCGCGAGGTACGAAGTGGATCATTTGGGTGTTCAGACGCTTAGCCAAAGTTTCGATCAGTTCGAGTTCGCGGTCAACTTTACGGCTGTTGCAAATCAAACCACCTAAGCGCACGCCACCGGAGTGTGCATACTTCAGAATGCCTCGTGCAATGTTGTTAGCAGCATACATTGCCATCATTTCACCGGAAGTAACGATGTAGATTTCTTGAGCTTTTCCTTCCCGGATCGGCATTGCGAAACCACCGCAAACAACGTCGCCCAATACGTCGTAGGAAACGAAATCTAGGTCTTCGTAAGCACCGTTTTCTTCTAAGAAGTTGATGGCGGTGATGATACCACGTCCGGCGCAACCTACACCGGGTTCTGGACCACCAGACTCAACGCAACGTACATCGCGATAGCCAGTCAACAATACTTCTTCGAGTTCCAGATCTTCTACTGCGCCGCGTTCTGCTGCTAAGTGCAGAATGGTGGTTTGGGCTTTGCTGTGCAACATCAAGCGGGTAGAGTCAGCTTTTGGGTCGCATCCTACGATCATGATCCGTTGGCCCATTTCTGCCATTGCTGCGATCGTATTTTGAGAGGTGGTAGATTTACCGATACCGCCTTTGCCGTAGAACGCAATCTGTCTAATTTTTTCGTCAGTCATGATGATTCTCTCTGCTTAGTGGGTGTGTGTGTCTTGTTGGTGTTTGGGTAATTAACGCCATCCTCACGGAAGAAAGTGCGGGATGCGCGTTTTGGGAGAAGGAGCATCGCAGGAGGCGATCGTCCTTTCGATTCGTAAATAATCATTTTGGTTAATTGTCAGTGGTCAGTGGTCAGTGGTCAGTTGTTATTGGTTATCGGCTATTTCCTATTCCCAATTCCCTAAATTGCTTCTACAACTAAGGTGGGTGAAACGCGCTCTTGTAATTTGGCTTCGATCGCGTATTTCAGCGTTGCTAAACTGCCAGAACAAGTACCGCAAGCTCCCTTTAATTGCACTTTCACTTTGTCGCCATCGACATCGTAGAGTTCGACATCTCCCCCATCGAGAGCTAGGAAGGGTTTGATTTCGGAATCGATAACTTGTTGAATTAGTGTGATTTTTTGCAGGTTTGTCAGCGGACGAGCAACTTGCACTTGCGTTTCTGTTTTGGTTGCTACTGCTACTGAAGTTGCTGTTACCGCGCTATTTTCTTCAGTTTTAGCAGCACTTTGGGCTTTCATTTCTTGCCAAGCATCGGCAATTATGTCGTCAATATCTACCAGACAAGTACCGCAACCGCCGCCTGCTTTTATATAATTAGTTACTTGTTCGGCTGTGTCAAGTTTGTTTTCGATTACTACTCGCTTGATCCGTGCTTGGCTAATACCGTAACACCGACATACTAGCGCACTTTCGTCTTCTTCGTGAACAACAATTGGAATTCCTTTGTAAGAAGATATCGCTGCTTCCAGTGCTTCTTGTCCCATCACGGAACAGTGCATTTTCTCTTCCGGCAAACCGCCTAGATATTCTGCAATCTGACGATTTGTAATCTTCATTGCTTCTTCAACTGTCATGCCAATAATCATTTCAGTTAAAGCGGAGGAAGAAGCGATCGCGCTGGCACAACCGAAAGTTTGAAAGCGAGCATCTAAAATTATATTCGTGCTTTCATCAATTTTTAAGTGCAATCTTAGCGCATCTCCGCAAGCAATACTGCCAATTTCTCCGGTAACGATTTTTAATCCTGGTTCGTCAGTTGCTTCTATTACTCCCTGATGTTTGGGATTGTAGAAGAGATCCATTACTTTTTCTGTATAGTCCCACATGGCGATTCTCGATTCTCGATTTTGGATTTTGGATTTTGGATTGACTTAATTTCAGATTTCAAATTTTAGATTGCAAATTTTAAATTTGAAATCTGAAATTTGCAATTATCTTAATTCTTAGCTAGAGCAACGGCTTTTTCTTGTTCTTGCAGCCAAGATTCTTCGTCACTTTGGAACGGTGATAATGCTCGTAAACGTTCTACTATTTGCGGCATTATGGTTAGCACTCGGTCGATTTCTTCGTCAGTGGTATAACGAGAAAGCGAGAAACGAATCGAACCGTGCAACACTGAATAAGGTAAACCCAATGCTCTGAGTACGTGGGAAGGTTCTAGAGAACCAGAAGTACAAGCAGAACCAGAAGAAGCACAGATCCCGTATTGGTCGAGGGAAAGAAGAATTGCTTCGCCTTCGATATATTTGAAACCGATATTGGTGGTGTTAGGAAGTCTTTGGGTAAGGTGGCCGTTTACTTGGCTGTTGGGGATAGTAGAAAGCAGACCTTTTTCTAAGCGATCGCGCAACTGCTTTTCTTTTTTCACCTCTGGCAAATGGGTTAAAGCTAACTCACTTGCTTTACCCAGTGCCACAATTCCGGGTACATTTTCCGTACCAGCACGCCGTCCTCTTTCCTGATGTCCTCCTACTAATAGGGGACGGAATCGCACGCCTTTT
>NZ_JACJUP010000076.1:0-11435 GCF_014748295.1 Planktothrix sp. FACHB-1355
CCTTTTCCCTTTTCGCCCTTCCCTCTTCTCTGTTCCCTCTCCCTCTTCCCTCTTCCCTAACCCCTAGCCCCTAACCCCTAGCCCCTATGCTTACCGTTGCATTACCTAAAGGCGCACTTCTCACCGACAGCATCCGTCTGCTACAAGCAGTTGGACTCGACTTTAGTGCTTTTCTCGATCCGAAAATGCGTCAACTCCAGATTCACAACCCCACCGGGACGGCGAAAGCTTTGCTCGTTAGGGCGCAGGATGTGCCAGTTTATGTGGAATACGGACAAGCGCAATTGGGAATAGTCGGTTATGACGTGCTGCGAGAAAAACAACCGCAAGTAGCGCACTTAGCTGATTTGGAATTCGGTCGCTGTCGGATGTCGGTGGCGGTAAAATCTTCGAGTCCTTATCAGTCTGCATTGGAATTGCCTCCTCACGGTCGAGTTGCTTCCAAGTTTGTCCGCTGTGCCCGCGAATACTTTGACAATCTGGATTTACCCGTAGAGATCGTGCCACTGTACGGTTCGGTGGAACTGGGGCCAATTACAGGAATGTCGGAAGCGATCGTAGACTTAGTATCGACCGGACGCACCCTCAAAGAAAATGGCTTAGTGGAGATGGAAGTTCTGTTTGAAAGTACGGCGCGACTGATTGCCCATCCCCTCAGTTATCGGCTCAACACCGATAACCTCTACCATTGGGTAGAAGGACTAAGAGAAAAAACTCTATCTTTGGTTTGATTTTTGCCAGAATTATTGCCAACCTTGTGGAAGAAATAAAAGTATGGAGGTTAGTTTCCCATCAACAAACTTAACAAGGGCAACCTAAAAGATTATGTACAAATGGAATGCTGAAGATTACCACAGAAATTCTTCCGAACAGCAAAGGTTGGCAAGGGAGTTTATCGCCAAACTCGACCTGAAAGGGAATGAAAATATTCTCGATATTGGTTGCGGAGATGGTAAAATTACAGCAGAACTTGCTACCCTTGTACCGGATGGATCGGTTACGGGAATAGATGGTTCTGAAGAAATGATCGACTTCGCTCGACAAAAGTTTCCTAAGAGCGATTTCCCGAATCTGAGATTTGAGTATAAGAATGCAACAAACCTCAATTTGGAGAATCAATTTGACCTGATCGTTTCGTTTAATTGTCTGCATTGGATTAATAATCATATCCCGGTTTTGGAAGGGATCGAAAAAAGCTTGAAGCCACATGGAAAAACGCAGCTTTTGTTAGCTGGAAAAACAGATGACACCTGTATGCGAATGGTGGTAGATAAAGTAATCTGTCAGGTCAAATGGAAAAACTATTTCCAGGAACTAACTTCACCATTTGGTTTGTACAAAGCTCATGAATACAAGGAAATGCTGGAAAAGGTGGGCTTAAAATCAAATAGGGTAGAAGCAATAACGACAAATATGATTTTTGATGGCAAAGAAGGATTTAAAGGATTGCTGCGGACTACATGGCTACCCCTGACGGAAAAGTTGCCGGAAGATTTACGTGCAGACATTATTGATGAGCTAGCGGAGGCATACATTCAGTTCAACCCACCGAATGGGGATGGCTTGGTGTATATGCCTATGGTGAAATTAGAAGTGGAAGCCACAAAAGTAGAGACATCTATCTCATGACAAGCTCATCGCCGCTGAGAGAGGATTTGGCAAATAAGCGATCGCGTCCGAAAGAAAGTGACTGGAGATTGTTCCTGCGTCTAGTCCCTTATGCTCGCCAAAGCAGCCGTTTGCTGGCGCTGGCGATCGCATTATTGATACCGGTATCGATTTCTGGTGCTGTGCAACCGATTGTAATCGGACAAGCGATATCTTTAATCCGCCAAGAAAACACAACGTTTGCATTTCTGCAAAATCGCCCCTTTGCAGAGGCGTTTAATATCTTGGTCGTTTTATTGTTAGTAACTGTAACTGTCCGCATACTACTTGTCAGCACTCAATCATATACGGTACAAAAAGTAGGTCAGCAAATCACCGCCGCCATTCGCAAGGATTTGTTCGAGCGCGTCACCTCTCTAGCAGTGCGCTTTTTCGATCGCACCCCCGTAGGAAAATTGATTACACGCCTCACCAGCGATGTGGAAGCGCTGGGAGATGTTTTTTCCACAGGTGCGATCGGCATTGTCAGCGACTTGTTTTCGATTGTGGTAATTGCGGTTGCCATGTTTTTATTGCAATGGCAGCTAGCTTTGATGCTAGTGTTAATGCTAGTGCCGGTATCGTTTGCGATCGTCTATTTCCAGCATCAATACCGCATGGCCAATTATAAAGCGAGGGAAGAACTTTCCGCCCTTAACGCCACCCTGCAAGAAAACATCCTTGGTATTAATATAGTCCAGTTGTTCCGGCGGGAACAATTTAATGCGGAACTATTTCGGACTATCAACAAACGCTATATCACCGAAGTAGACAAAACCATCTTTCACGACTCGGCTATTTCTGCAACGCTGGAGTGGATTTCTTTAGTTGCGATCGCAGGCGTACTGGGGCTGGGCGGCTGGTTTGTCATGCAAAATAACTTTAGTTTTGGCATCTTATCCACCTTTATTTTGTACGCGCAACGCCTCTTCGATCCCTTGCGCCAATTAGCCGAAAAATTCACCTCAATTCAAGCAGGTTTTACCGCCGTCGAACGCATCACCGACATTTTAAATGAACCAATCGAAATTCGCGATCCGGAACATCCCAAATCCTTACCGCCAGCACGGGGAGTAGAAGGCGGAGAAATTCGCTTTGAAAACGTATTTTTTGGCTACAAAACTGATGAATACGTTCTCAAAGATTTAGATTTCACCATCCATCCGGGCGAAAAAGTAGCGTTAGTTGGCCCCACAGGTGCCGGTAAAAGTTCGATCATTCGTCTTTTGTGTCGTCTCTACGAAACAACTCAAGGTCGCATCCTTCTTGATGGAGTAGATATCAGAGACTTACCTCAAATCGAACTGCGCCGTCACATGGGCGTTATCCTGCAAGATGGATTTCTGTTTGCCGGTGATGTGAAAAGCAACATCACCCTGGGAGAAACTTACTCGTTTGAGGCAATTCGCACCGCCGCAGCACAAACTAACGTAGCCCAGTTTATCGAACAGTTACCTCAAGGATACGACACCGAGTTGCGGGAACGAGGTACAAATCTTTCTGGCGGTCAAAAACAACTCCTAGCCTTTGCCCGCGCTGCTATCCGCAATCCTCGCATATTAGTGTTGGATGAAGCAACTGCCAGCTTGGATGTGGGGACAGAAGCATTAATTCAAGAAGCTTTGGAACATTTGCTGGTAGGACGTACTGCGATTATTATCGCGCACCGACTTTCTACTATTCGCAATGTCGATCGCATTTTAGTACTCAAGCGGGGACAACTTGTAGAATCCGGCAGTCATGAGGAATTAGTGCGCCAAGAAGGACTTTATGCCAGTTTGTACAAGTTGCAGATGTTAGGAACTTAATCAATTTTCGATTTTGGATTTTGGATTTTAGATTTATTTCAATCTGCAATCTAAAATTTGCAATTTTTCCCTACTCCAGCTTTGTAGGTTGGGTTGAGGTACGAAACCCAACTTTTGCCTTGGATTTCACTTCACTAACTCAACCTACAAAAAGATCGCTAAGTAGGTGGGCGTCAATAGACGCCAGTATGTGAAAAGATGTAAAGACAACAGGTAAGTACAGAAGAGCGAAAATTTAACTTTAGTTTAATCTTAGTTGGAAATAGCCACTTCCAACTCAGTAGTATGATGGGTTTATTCCTAAAAGCGATACTTTCATTTGGGAGATGCAAGCGATCGCACAACAGCATCAGACAGATTTTTGTCGAATCGGAATTTCAATTACGAACTCCGTACCCTGTCCTGGCGCGGAAATACAATATATGTTTCCGCGATGTTTTTCCACCACAATTTGATAGCTAATCGATAATCCCAGACCAGTGCCTTTCCCGACAGGTTTTGTGGTAAAAAATGGGTCGAATAATTTACGGCGTATTTCCTCTGTCATGCCGGAACCGTTATCTTTAATACGGATAGCTACCCGATCTTTATTGAATACTTCTGTGCGAATGTGAATAAAGCTGGGATGTTGCTTAATTTCCTCTAGCGATCGCTTCTTATTCCACTCGTCCAAAGCATCGATCGCATTCGTAATGATATTCATAAATACCTGATTGAGTTGTCCCGCATAGCAATCAATATTAGGTAGATTGCCATATTCTTTAATAACTTGAATGCCTGCGTGTGTTCCTATCTCTTTAAAACGATTTTGCAAAATCAGGAGCGTACTATCTATACCTTCGTGAATATTGACATCCTTCATTTCCGCTTCATCAAGACGCGAGAAGTTCCGTAAACTCAGGACTATCTCGCGAATGCGGTTGGCTCCCATCTTCATAGATGCGAGTATCTTCGGTAAGTCTTCCAGCAAAAAGTCTAGCTCGATTTCTTCAACAAGCTCTTGAATTTCTTCTACCGGATTGGGATAGTAATGCTTATATAGTTTTAGCAATCGCAGAATATCTTCAACATATTCTGATGCTGGAGTAATATTGCCGTAAATAAAGCTGACCGGGTTGTTAATTTCGTGAGCGACGCCAGCAACTAACTGACCCAAACTCGACATTTTTTCAGTTTGGATAAGTTGAGCTTGAGTTTGTTGTAATTCGCGCAAAGTTTGCTCTAAATCCTGAGTTCTTTGGCGCAATTCCTCTGAATATCGTCGCAAAGCTTCTTCCGATTGTTTGCGTTGGGTAATATCCATCATTGAGCCAACCATCCGCACTGGATTGCCTCGCTCATCACAGGCAATAAAACCGCGATCGATCACCAAAGCATAAGAATTGTCAGCTTTTAAATATCGGTATTCATCTGACCGCACTTGTTCTTTTTTCTCAAGCGCATGATGTATGCCATTAACAACTCTTTCCCTATCTTCTGGATGTATGTGTTCGTACCACCAAGCAGCAGTAGGTTCCACATCTGCCATTGCATAACCAAAAAGCGTCTGGATACCTTCGTTCCACTCCACCTCACCTGTCGCCAAATTCCAGTTCCAAATAGCATCATTTGTAGCTCGTGCTAGTAGTTGATAGCGGATTTGGTTCTCCCGCAAAGCTTCTTCTGCTTGCTTGCGCTCTTTAATATCGCGACTGATCGTTGCCAAAGCCTGCGGTTGTCCTGTTTGTGGGTTTTTCAGAACAAACAGATTGTAATCGACGGGAATCGATTCGCCAGTTTCAAGATTCTTGAATCGGTATTCTCCCTGCCAATAACCTTTTTCCAGAACAGTCGGTATAATCTGCTGCTGCACTTCATTAATATCTTCCGGCATAAAGGTGTCGATTATATTCATGTTTGCCAATTCTTCAAAATTTGGCAATCCCAGCAGCTTTAGGCCAGATTGATTTAGAAAAATAGGCTTTCCTTCCAGAGAAGCAATACCAATTAAATCGGTGCTGTTTTCGATTAAAGTTACTAATTGTTGACGTTCTGAGTCTGCCTGTTTGCGCTCCGTAATGTCGCGACCTTCCGGAATCAAAAGAACTACTTTTCCTGTCTCATCAAACACAGGCTTGATCGAGAAGTCAACAATTATCACTTGATTTTCATGATTTTGTGCCTCGGTTTCGTAACGCACGAATTTACCTTGTGCAGCTTCGCTAATAGCTGTTTGCAAACGGTTACCAATTTCTGAATTTCCAGACCACCAGGGGGTTTCCCAGAACAAGCGATCGATAACATCTTTGGGCTCAGCTTTAATAGCATCCAATGCTGTTTGATTTGCTTTTATGAGAGTGCCATCTGGTGTCATCAACCCCATAAACTGAAAAGCGCTATCGAAAATCACCTGTAATATTCTTTCATTCGATCGCAATGCTTCCTCAGTTTGTTTGCGTTCAGTTATATCTCTGGCAACTGCATACATTTTTTGCTGTTCGGGAAATGGCACCGCTTGCCACAAAAACCATTTATAGGAGCCATCTTTGCAAAGCCAACGGTTCTCAAAGGACAAAATGTTAATACCAAGAGCAATTTTTTCGGCTTCGCGGATAGTTGCTTGCCGATCTTCTGGATGCACAAATTCAATGTAAGGTTTAGCCAGCAGTTCCTCGCTTGAGAAACCAACGCTTTTTTCCCATGCAGGGTTAAGTTGCTTTAAATAACCGTCAAAACCGGCGGTACAAATCATATCCAGCGATAGATTGAAATAGCGATCGCGTTCTTCTTCAACTCTTTTAGGATCGCTGATATCTGTCAGCGTCCCAACATAGCTAATTACTCCTTCGGCTCCCATTTCCGGGACTGATTGACCCAATACCCAAGTTACCAAACCATCGGAACGCACAAAGCGATACTCGGATTTAAAAGGTGAATTGGTTTGTGCAGATTCGTACCATTCTCGGTAAACTCGCTCGCGATCGTCTTCATGGATCGCTTGCGCCCAACCTTCTCCCTGTGCTACTTCTAGACTCAACCCCGTGATGTCGCTCCAGCGATCGTTCACGTACAAACAATTACCTTGCGGATCGGTGCGGAATATGCCCACAGGTAAAGCTTTTAGCAGGCTCAAAAATCGCTCTTCAGTTTCCCGGAGTACCTGTTCGACTTGTTGGCGATCGGTGATATCTCTAGCTATGGCAAGGATATAGCGATCTCCACCCCACTCAACCTTACTCAATCGCACCTCAACTGGGAAAGTTGCGCCGTCTTTGCGTCGGTAAATCCCATTCACGGTATGAGTTTCACCCAGAACTATTTGCTGCCAGGTTTTTTTCATTTCCTCCAGCTGGATACTCACCTCAAAGTCGGATACTGACAAGTTAAATAACTCAGCGCGAGTGTATCCCAAACTATCGCAAGCTTGCTGGTTAACATCAATGATTTTCCCTTCTCCATCCTGTACAAAAAAAGCATCTCCAGCTTGGTCAACAATAGAGCGAAAGCGTTTCTCACTCTGTCGCAATGCTTCTTCGACTCGTCGGCGTTCCTTAATCTCTTCTTTTAATAGTGAGATCGTATGGTTTAATTGAGCCGTTCTCTCTTTTACTTTGATTTCCAATACTTCGTTTGCGGATTTCAGCGCTGCTTCCGAGAGCTTGCGATCGGTAATATCGATTGCAGAGCCGATATAACCGGCAAAGCTGCCGTCTGGGTAGTACCTTGGTACGCCTGTATTCAAAATCCAGCGGTACTTTCCATCTGCACGCCGCAGTCGATATTCGATCTCGAATTTTTGACGGGTATCAAAAGCCTTAACATAGGTATCCAAACACTGCTGGCGATCTTTCGGATAAACCCCTTCCCACCAACCGTAACCCTGCTCCTGTTCTAGATGGCGTCCGGTAAATTCCAACCAGACTTGGTTAAAATAATTACAAAGCTTGTCTGCCCCAGACGTCCAAATCATTACAGGAGCTGTATCAGCCATCAGGCGAAATCGGTTTTCGCTCTCGTCTAGCAATGCCAACAGTCTCTGGCACTCCTTCTTGCTATTTTCCTGTTCTTGGGTAGCCATTATTTATTACTTAGCTATTAATCTTTGGCAGATAAAGACAGGCTTGTCCATTAGCGAAAAAAATCTTTTCTCTAGTAATATATCTATCTTCAACAGTTCTTATGTGATTTCTGTCACAGATGAAGCCTATTAATTATAAGGATATCTTTAAATTTCGATTATTACGTTAGTTTCCCAGGCGAGCCCACCCATGACCAGCAAGGCCCTGTAATTTTTTGTTTAACGTAAAAAATAATCTTACTTGTTACTCACTTGTAATTAGCCGATAATTCAATCTTGCCGACTTAAAATATCATTCTAAACATGAATTTCCAAAATAATCGCAAAGATCTTCAAGTGAATTTGCAGTTAAATTAAAGCTCTAGAAAACAGCGTAACTTTGAACTAAAATTATATGTTTATGACTAATACCCCATTATCCGTATCCAAAAACACCACCGATGGAGCGACGGCAACCGAGTCGTCCCTTAGCTGGGCTAGCTTGCTGCAACAGCTGCTCGATCGACAATCCCTATCTTTTGAACAAGCATCCCATTTAATGCAAGGATGGCTGAACGAGGCGATCGAACCTGTCTTATCCGGAGCGATTTTAGCCGCCATTCAAGCTAAAGGCGTTTCCACTGAAGAATTAGCTGGCATGGCCCAGGTACTGCAAACTCAGTCGCTCGCGGGGGAAGGTTCCCAATCCCTAATTCCCATCATCGATACCTGCGGTACAGGCGGAGATGGTGCATCAACATTTAATATTTCCACTGCTGTGGCGTTTGTGGCAGCAGCAGCCGGAGTGCGGGTTGCCAAACACGGTAATCGTTCGGCTTCTAGCCGAGTGGGTTCTGCTGATGTGTTGGAAGCCTTGGGCGTCAACTTGAATGCTACAAGCGATCGAGTACAGGCGGCATTATCCGAAGTCGGCATTACCTTTTTATTTGCACCCGGTTGGCACCCAGCCCTCAAAGTAGTTGCCCCCCTGCGACGAACCTTAAAAGTGCGAACGATATTTAATTTATTAGGCCCACTCGTCAACCCCTTACGACCCACAGGTCAGGTAATTGGCGTGTGCGAACCAAACTTGTTAGCAACTATCGCTCACGCCTTGCTTAGCTTGGGTACGCAAAAAGCCATTGTCGTACACGGACGAGAAAAACTAGATGAAGCCGGTCTGGGAGATTTGACCGATCTGGCAGTACTCTCTGAAGGTGAAGTACAGATATCTTCCCTAAATCCCGAAGAACTCGGTTTGACACCAGCCCCGATAGGCGAGTTACGCGGTGGCGATGTGCGGGAAAATGCCGAAATTTTGCGATCGGTGTTGCAAGGAAAGGGAACTCAGGCACAACATGAAGTAGTCGCTTTGAATGCTGCCTTAGCACTCCAAGTTGGCGACTCGATTCCGATGGGAGACCATACCAAAGGTATTTCTGTTGCTAAAGATATTTTGCTTAGCGGTGCTGCCTGGTCGAAGCTGGAGCAATTAGTTCAGTTCCTCAATTAGGGCGTCGGGGTTAGGGAAAAGGGGCTAGGGGCTGGGGGCTAGGGGGAAAAGGGAAAAGATTTATTCTTCAGCTCCCCCACTCCCCCGCTCCCCCACTCCCCCACTCCCCCACTCCCCTTTTCCCTAACCCCGACGCCCTCAACGCTGGCGGAATTCCACCACGTTATTTCTGATGGTGATATCGTAGCCGCCGAAGAAGTCTTGTCCCAGCAATCCGATATCTAGCGCTGAGCCGATCGCTACTGGTATATTCCTAACTGAAGCACCCCCCACTTCCATAGAATCGATACAACCAACGCCAAACACTACCCCCTGACCGCTGGCAGTATTAGCTTTGGCGAAGCCGATGGGTTTTACCCTCAATGCCGATGCCATTACAGGAGTAATCACAGTACCGCTAGCCCCCGTATCCAAAATCATTTCGTGGGTTTGTTTGAGCCCCAAGCTGAAAAAGTTAACATCAACTACCACCGTGCCACCTTCTCGGCGTTTGATGGGAACTCGAAACACAGTTCCGGCTGCTATTGTGGAGCTTTTTTGTGGCTTGCCAGTACATTTGGAAATAGCAGACACTGGCTTAGAACCGGGATTTGCCCGCGATTGTGCGTAGTCGAGATACTGCTGGTATTCTTTTAACTTTGTTTTGGCGATCGCATACTTAGGACTGGCAGCGGGTACAGCTTTGAGCAATTCGATCGCTTGCTGCCATTTGTTGCTGACAATCTGCCAGTCATCT
The DNA here is from genome assembly GCF_014748295.1 of Planktothrix sp. FACHB-1355. Taxonomy (NCBI): domain Bacteria; kingdom Bacillati; phylum Cyanobacteriota; class Cyanophyceae; order Oscillatoriales; family Microcoleaceae; genus Planktothrix; species Planktothrix sp. FACHB-1355. The sequence goes on from NZ_JACJUP010000076.1 coordinate 9,741, forward strand.
TGAGAACTGGCAGATTGGCTGATACTGTTGGCGCTGGCAGCTTTGACAAGCGCTTGTTCGTAAGTATCCGATTGGGGTACAGCGCTAGTAGTTGTCTTCGCTGCCAAAGATATCGGTTTGGCAACGGGAGTTGTTGACGCTGGAGTGGTAGCAGGGGTTACAGTTGGTTGGGCGTTGCTGCTAGGACTGGTAGTAGAGTTATTATTGTTACAAGCAACGCTAATAAGTGCGATCGTGCCAAAAAGCAATATCGGTAATGCAGTGGGGCGAGATAATTTTGGCATATTAGTATTTAATTTATTTTGCCTGAAAAACTTTTTCCTTGTACCGCCGCTTCCACTTTAACCTTTATAGAGAAGGGGTTTTGGAAACTGAGCTTCAGTCTTGCCAAGATCGGAAATGCGATCGCATCTCAACACAATCAGCATCTAAAACCCACACCCTACGGAACGGTCGTGCAATAATAGCATCGCTCCTAGTCTGTGTCTAAAAAACTATGCCCCTCTTTGATGCTCAACCGGCTTTGCTCGTGCTGGCAGATGGCACCGTTTATCGTGGTTGGTCTTTCGGTGCTATGGGAACAACGATAGGGGAAGTGGTGTTTAATACCGGCATAACGGGCTATCAGGAAGTGCTGACCGATCCCAGCTATTGCGGTCAGATTGTGGCCTTTACTTATCCAGAATTGGGAAATACCGGCGTTAATCCAGAGGACGAAGAATCGGATCGGCCCCAAGTGCGGGGTGCGATCGCTCGCAACATCACGACCCGACCCAGCAACTGGCGCTCTACTCAATCTTTACCCGACTACCTCAAACAGTACAATATTCCCGGTATTTACGGCATCGATACCCGCGCCCTTACCCGCAAGATTCGGCAATTTGGCGCTATGAACGGTGGAATTTCCACAGAAATTCTCGATCCCGCCGAATTATTGGCAGAGGTACAAGCAGCCCCCGACATGAACGGGTTAAATTTGGTGCGAGAAGTAACTACTCGCCAGACCTATGAATGGTCAGATCCCACTACTTCTGTTTGGGAGTTTAACCCAGCTACCCAATCGAGTGAAGAGGAACGCCTTACCGTTGTAGCGCTTGATTTTGGCGTGAAGCGGAATATTCTGCGGCGTTTGGCCAGTTTCGGTTGCCGAGTCATCGTCGTTCCCGCAGATACACCTTCGGAAGAAATTCTCAAATATAACCCGGACGGCATTTTTCTCTCCAACGGCCCGGGCGACCCCGCAGCGGTCACAGAAGGGATCGAAACTACCAAAGCGCTGCTGAATAGCCAAAAACCGGTATTCGGTATCTGTATGGGACACCAAATTCTCGGTCTGTCCTTGGGTGCGGAAACTTTCAAGCTCAAATTCGGACATCGCGGTTTAAATCAACCCGCAGGTCTGCGCCAAAAGGTAGAAATTACGAGTCAAAACCACAGTTTTGCGATCGACCCCGATACTTTGCCCGATGGGGAAGTGGAAATTACGCACCTCAACTTGAACGATCGTACAGTCGCTGGATTGCGTCACAAAAACCTACCTCTGTTTTCGGTGCAGTACCACCCAGAAGCCAGCCCTGGCCCCCACGATGCCGATTATCTGTTTGAACAATTTGTCCAACAGATGCGCGAGTCGCGTAAAGCAGGGGCTAGGGGCTAGGGATTAGGGGCTAGGGGAAGAGGGAGTGGGGGAGCGGG
>NZ_JACJUP010000760.1:0-3501 GCF_014748295.1 Planktothrix sp. FACHB-1355
TTTGACTTTTGACTTTTGACTTTTGACTTTTGACTTTTGACTTTTGACTTTTGACTTTTGACTTTCGACTTTTGACTTTCGACGTTTGACGTTTGACGTTTGACGTTTGACTTTTGACTTTTAAGAAGGCGTTTTTTGCAAATCCGGACGCTCTTCAGCGACTATCGCATCTTCTACAGGACATACCTGTAGACAAATACCGCAGTCAATGCAGGTGGCAAAATCAATCCAGTACCAATCAGTACCTTTGACATTTTTGCCTGGGCCTTCGTGAATGCAAGCAACGGGACAAGCGGAAACGCAGTCGGCGACGCCTTCGCAAATATCAGTAACGATCGTGTGAGGCACAGTGTTCTCTCTCTCAAAATTCGGCAGACGAGCCCGAACAGAACTCGCCTTCTAACCTACATTACGAATTGTAATGCTTTTTTATAGGGTTTCAATTGTTGGGGAGCCTTCCCCTTGTACCCAAGCAATTTGACGGATACGGCGAAGACTGGCGTATTCCCGAATCGCATCGGGATCGCGTCCTCCCAAATCTATTTCCACGCGCACTAAATTGACCGAATCTCTGAGAGTTTGGGCGTAAGCAAACGCAGCTGGGTAAGCTTGGGGAGTTTCGGGAACAACTAACCAGTCGCTGGCGGGCGTTTGGTGAGGCAGCTGAGCGGTAGGTAGCAAGGCTTGGTGCAGATCTTCGATATTGAGACAGAATCCAATACCGGGAACATTGTCTCCTTGAGGGTGATAGAGACTGAGCAATCGATCGTAGCGACCTCCCTGTCCCAGAACGCGCTTGTCAGTTTCCGTTTCGCCGACTGCTTCAAATACTATGCCGGTGTAGTAATCGAAGGTTTGAATTAAGCTGAGGTCGAGAATTAATTTTGAGGCGAGCGACGATCCATCGGCTAGCTTTGGAAAACCTTGTTCGAGTAATTCTATCAGAGATTTAAGATTGTTGAGAGCTTCTTGTTGAGGCGGCGCTAGTTCTAGATTGGCAACTTTTTGTAGCACATCATTTGGGCGTCCGCGCAAATCCAACAATATCAGAGCGCGTTGGCGCAGTTCGTCGGAAAGCGGTAGCGTTTCTAAGGTAACGCGATCCAGATGAGCGATCGCAAACCGCACCTTATCTTGCAAAGCACTGGGAAAAGCAGAGAGCAAACTTCGCGTCAGTTCTGCTTCTCCCAAAATCAAATACCAGTTATGCAAACCCAGAGTCTGCAAACATTCTGTCAGCAAGAGCAAGATTTCTGCATCCGCAAGCAACCCGCCGCCACCGATCAATTCTACCCCAGCTTGATAAAATTCCTGCTGATTGTTGTGGCTGCTATCGTGCGATCGTCGAAACACATTGGCATTGTAGTAGAGGCGTTGGGGATAGGTGACGCCAGCCATGCGAGTAACAGCAGTCCGTGCGATACTAGCCGTTAGTTCTGGACGCAACCCCAGTCCTTCTTCTTCAATGTTTTGCAGTTGCAGCACCGTCGATCTGTCGATCGCTCCCCCAGCCATCAGTGTATCCAAACGCTCGATCGTGGAGGTAATAATCCGGTGATAACCCGCTCGATGATATACCTGCTGCAAACGTTCTTCAATCCAACGTTTTTGCGCCACATCCAGGGGCAATAAATCTCTCGCCCCTGGGGCATAAAAATTCAGTCCTTTATCATCTGAGCGAACAAAAGTTCCGCCTTTGCTATCCCCCCTTTTTGGGGGGAAGGAGGGGGGTGAGGGGGGTGATTGATGCAGCATTATTACTTTTTCTTTTCGTTTTTGTCAGTTTTCTTGCCAAATAAACCAAATAAACCGCCACTGGATTTTTCCGCCTCCTTCTTCTTCGCAGAGGCGGTAGCGGCAGCAGATTTTTCTGCCAGTTTTTCCATCAGTTTTTTGACTTCCAAAGCAGTTGGTTCTTGAGGATTAAACTTCAAAGCTTGATTCATATGAACCTTAGCCATAGTCATCTGGTCTTGCTTCCAATAAGCCATTGCCAGTATGGCATGACAGCGACTGTTATTTGGCTCCATTTTAAGCGCGTCCTTCATTTCCAAAACCGCTCTAGCAGGGTAATTCTTTTCGATATATTCTAGTGCGCGACGGCAGTATGTCTCGGTAGGAGATGTTTCCTGCTTATCTACTTTTTTCTCAGCCACCGAGGCCGTTCCTTGTGCCGGTGGTTTGGTCGTTCCTCCACTTGCTGCTGTTGCGGTTTGCGGCTTCGGCACTGCCTGTGCGACTTTGTTAACAGGTTGACCTTGACTGGCTTTTCGCAACAAATAAATCAAATTTATTTCGCTAATTTCAGCAGTTTGTTCTAGAACTTTATCGAGGGATTCATATTGCTTTTCGCTCAAGTTTTGCAGTACAGTTTTGTACTCTTGCTCAAAGTTACCTGACTTACTTAACTTCTTAGCTATTTCGCTACGAACTTCGATTTGATTTTGTTCTTGAACAAGGCGTTTTCCCATGCGACTTAAAAGTGCATTATGTTCGGCTCGACTTTGCTCGCTAAACAGTTGTTCGTAGGCTGGATTCACCATTTTGGCAAAGAACTGACTTGCCTGATGTTTTACTGCTTCGCTTTCCGCAATGCAGCTATCAGGATGCAAGCGACGGGAAATTTTGAGATACCGTTTGCGAACGTCGTTGGCCGTTGCATCCAAAGGTACCCCTAAAACTGCGTGGTGATCTGTGAAATCAAACTTGAATAGTCCCCGTTCAATATTAAGAGCCATAGTGTAGTTTCCGACTTATGAAGCGATTAAATCTAGTGTACTTCGCCACCTCTATTAATGCGCTAGCGTGAATGTACGGCATTATTCCAGGCAGATAAAGGACGTACCTGCATAAGTTCGGTACTAAGGTTGTGATGAATATAACCGTTAGTAGCCAAAATCCGGCCTGAATCAATTTGCAACGAACTGCCATCGTAGGCGGTAACATTGCCACCGGCTTCCTGGACGATTACCACTCCTGCGGCCATATCCCAAGGAGAAAGTCCTCTTTCCCAGTATCCATCAAGGCGTCCGCAAGCTACATGAGCTAGATCCAGGGATGCCGAGCCGCTGCGCCGAACGCCTTGGGTAAGATGAGTAAGGTGGCAAAACTCGGCGTAGTTGTTGTCAGCCGTCTCGCGACGATCGTAAGCAAATCCCGTCACTAACAGACTCTTGCTCAACTCCGATGTTTGCGAAACTCGGATGGGCCTCCGGTTGCGCGTTGCACCCAAACCTTTAGCTGCGCGAAACAGTTCGTTGTGAAAGGGATCGTAAATAACGCCCACCTGGGGAACTCCGTCAATCAACAATGCAATTGAGGTGGCGAAAAATGGGTACTGGTGAGCGAAGTTGGTAGTACCGTCTAGCGGATCGATCGCCCAGAGGTATTCACTTTTGTTTTTTCCCAGTCGCCCGGATTCTTCTGCCAAAATTGAGTGGTTGGGAAAATGACGATCTAAAATTTCTAGGATTGTAGCTTCAGCGGCTTTATCTGCTGCCG